>JAGNMT010000339.1 GCA_017991025.1 Verrucomicrobiales bacterium | reverse complement strand
AGGCCATTAAGCAGGTCAAGGTAGACACGGGGTTCGGCCGAAAGGGTGCCGGGAAAGTCCATGTGGTGATGCGAATTGCCCAGCCACATGAGCGGCGCGATGAGGACGCGTTGACCCATCTCGGCTTCGATGCGGCGAATGAGCTCGTTCGTGAGAAGGCTGTCGGTGTAGAGCGGCATGTGACGCCCGTGCTGCTCAAGCGCGGCAAGGGGGAAGATCACGGGTATATCACGACTGAGCGCCGCGACCTCATTCCATTTTAAATCGGCAAGTAACATCACGGAGCATAGGGCCAAAACGCGGGGCTCACGGCAAGAAAATGTTTACCGGAATCGAGGGGCTTGTTGTTTTTGCCCTTTATGCCGCGGGACTGTCGCCAATCTCCGTGACTTCCCCTAATGGGAGAGAAAGAGAGGGATATCGCCTCTCTTAATCATCCTTTTTGTAAAACTGCCGACGAAGAAGTCTTTGATTGGATTTCCCGAATGAATGCCGAGGACAATGAGATCGATGCGGGGATTTCCGGGGGTGAGGAGGTCATCAAAGACGTCGGCCACGGACTCTTTGCCAATGTGCCGCCGGATATTCTCAAAGCCGTGCGCCCGCAGCAGGAGCTCCGCATTACCGACGAGGAAATCAGCTCTGGTTTTGTCTTCTTCGGCTGTGACAATGGTAATCTCAGGCTGATACGGTCTTGCGAAAAACATAAAGTCGCGAAGTGCCCTCGCCGATCCGAGACTGCCGTCAAAACCGACGAGGACACGTTCGATTTTCGACATCCCATCCGCAGGGACGGCGAGAACGGGCGTGGCGGTATAGTCCAGCAGTTCGTCGAGCGCTTCGGTGCGATTGCCCCGCGTCTCGAAATGAAAGGAGTTCTTCAGACCGGTGACAATCAGGTCATAGAAAACGGAGGAGTCCATGAGCTTCCGGGCCGGGATTCCCTCATATTCAGTTTGCCGGTGGGCCACGTCTGCAGCGCGACAGGTCGCCGCACAGCGTTCCATGCATTCCTTGAGGATCTGGTCGGCGTGCTGGATCTTCCTCTGTACTTCCTCGATCATCATGGGGTAGTAGGGACCGATGGCGGGGATGAGACAGGCACGAATTTCATCCGAGTCGAGGACGGCGACGGCGAAAATCTCGGAGTGATGGGTCTTCGCAATGAAACAAGCGGTTCTGGTCGCTGCATCGGCGAAGACCGAGGGATCAAGGGGCAGGAGGATTCTTCGAATGGTTGCCTTCATAGACCCTAGAATGGACCTGAGGACGGGAACATGCTCAGCATCTCTTGTTGTTCATGGTGCGCAGATTGCCCTCCGTGAGGGTCGCGGTTGCCCATGGCCGCAATTTGGAGAAATTACTCACAGTCACGGGGATCGGTGCTAATTTCGCTGCTAAAGGATCGGATGAAAAAATTCGCGCACGATTACCGCACTCTCACGAAAGGTGCTGCCGGGCAACCCGGTCAAAGCTATGGATGAACTTGAGAAACTAAAGGCACGAGTACGCGATTTGGAGGAATCGCTTGCCGATAGCCGGGCCAATGACCCCTTTCGTCGCGTGGTCGAGTCGGCTCCGTACGGGATCGTGGTTTCGGACGGAGGGGGACGAATTGTGATGGTCAATCGCCTGGCCGGGGAGATGTTCGGGTATACTGAAGTCGAGTTTTTGGAATGTTCGATCACTGATCTGGTCCCGCCCCGGTATCGCAAGGGTCATGAGGAAACGAGTCACGGTTTTCACCAGTCCCCTGAACCCCGGGCGATGGGCTCGGGAAGGGACCTTTTCGCCTGCCGCAAGGATGGAACGGAATTTTTGGTTGAGATAGCCTTGACCCCGCTTCCGGGTGCAAGCGGGACGATGGTGTTGAGTTCCATCATCGACATCACGGAGCGGAAGCGGAGCGAAGAGGCGCTTCGGTTTCAGGCGGAGATTATGAAAAATGTTCACGATGCCGTTTTTTACGTGACGCAGGACGGAATCGTGAGGGACTGGAATGAAGGGGCGGCACGCATCTTTTCGATTAAGAGCAGCGAGGCGATCGGGCAGTCTCTGATGGAGATATGCTCGCAACACAAGGGGCATCTTTTCGCGGATCGGATTGTTCCCATGGTAAGAAAGAAAGGGTTCGCTGAAGAAGTTATCCACTGCCGCTTGAAATCGGGGAAAGAAGTTTACATCCGGGCGAAAGTCACACCGATGTCCCAGAAGGTTGAGGAAGGTTATGTTTTCTGCGCCAGTGACATCACCAAGGAGAAGTGCCTCGAAACTGAGCTTGTGAGAATCAGTGAGAATGAACAGCGGCGGATCGGGCAGGATATTCACGACGATCTCTGTTCCCAGCTTTCCGGAATCGGGTGCATGACTAAAGTAATCGAAAACCGCCTCAAGGAAGCGCATGCCGAAGAAGCCGAAATGATGGTCGGTATCACCGAGATGGTCGCCCAGGCTGGAACAAAAGCCCGTGAGATTGCCAAAGGGCTTGTTCCTACCGTACTCGAGACACAGGGGCTTGCCGGAGCTCTTCGCGAGCTCGCTCTCCGGAAACGGGAAATGGTCGGGGTGAACTGTATCGCTTCAGTCTCTGACGAGGGGCAAATCGAAGAGCTGTCGGACAGCATCTCGATTCAGCTATATCGCATCGCCCAGGAGGCGGTGACCAACGCGATCAAACACAGCGATGCAGAGATCATCGAGATTTCTTTACGCGCTCACGACGGGCGCCTCGAACTACGCATCCGGGATGATGGAAAGGGAATGCCCCGTGATCAGGTCTCAAGCGGTATGGGCTTGCTGACGATGCAGCGCCGGGCCGAATTGATAGGTGCTGACTTTTCCGTTCAGGCTTCCCCCGGCGGCGGAGCCTACATTCGTTGTATCGTGCCCCTGGTAAATCATGAGTGAAAGAGCCAAAGCGAGAGTGGTGATCGTGGACGACCATCCTGTTATGCGGATGGGGTTGAGCCAATTGCTGAAGTCTTCCGGTCAGGTGGAGGTCTGCGGCGAGGCGGGTTCGGTGGCCGAGGCGCTCGCCGTCATCGAGTCGGCGGATTCGGTTGATCTTGTTGTGATTGATATCTCGCTTCCTGACCGGAGCGGCCTTGAACTGATCCGGGATTTGAAGATCATGGATGCACGAATCCGGTCGCTGGTGGTTTCGTCCCATGATGAGAAAGTATACGCCGAGCGTGTCCTGCGAGCCGGAGGACGGGGGTATATCATGAAAGATCGCGCTCCGGAACAACTTATCGCGGCAGTGGAGCAGGTTCTCGCCGGAGGGATATTCCTGAGCCCGATGATGACTTCACGGATGATGGAGACGCTCGCGGGAGCCAATGCCGCGTCACCGATCTCAGGCCTCACGGACCGCGAATTGGAAGTTTTCCGGGCGATTGGCGAGGGGAAAAGTTCCCGGGAAACGGCGGGCGCTCTCGGCGTCAGCATCCGGACGATTGATGCCCATCGCACCCATATCAAGGAAAAGCTGGGGCTCCGCGATGCGTCGGAACTCTCCTACGAAGCGATTCGCTGGAGGGAGTCGCAGAGTTAGGGCAGGGCGATCGTACGAGAATCTCGTACCGGAACTTGCGGTGATACCGTACCGCGAAATAGCGGATGCCGCCAATATCGTGCGGCCAGTCATGAGGATAGTGTCCATGCGAGTGAAACACCAACCAGCCGCGACCATGGACTTGAAAACAACCGCCATTGACTCTGACGAACGTATTTACCGCAAGCTTGCCGACTCGCCTTTTTACCAGACCTACCGGAAGGCGTTCATGAACGCCACCGGTCTGAGTCTGGCCCTTGTCTCCGCTGACGAAGAACTGTCAAGGGCCGGTCAGGCCGACCGGTTCAGCAATCATTTTTGTAAAGCGCTGAACGCGGGAGACCGCGGGTGTCGCAGTTGCCTCCTTGCGCATCATTGTCTCGCCCGGTCGGTAAATGACAAAGCGGAAACGATGACTTGTTTTGCAGGGATGCGTGAGACGATGGTTCCGGTGCGTGCCGGGAACAGGACTGTTGCCCTTCTGTCAACCGGGCAGGTTTTTACGACCCCGGCATCGGAGCGATCTTTCGAGCCTGTCGCGAATCAACTGGCGCGGCTCGGGCATGACAGGAAGTGTCTTGGCTCCCTCGAATCGGTCTGGAACGAGACTCCGGAATTTGGACTGGAGAAATACGAAGGCACCGTGACGATTCTTGCCGCGTTCGCGCTCCAGCTCTCTGATTTGCTGAATCGCCTCCTTACCGAAGAGGTCAACTCCGAGCCTCAGATCGTCGTCAAGGCGAAGCGCTTCGTGAATGCCCACCTCGAGGAGAAACTCTCTCTCGACTCGGTTGCGGTTCATGTCGGAGTGAGTCCCTTCTATTTTTGCAAACTATTCAAACAGGCGACGGACATGACGCTGACCGAGTATGTCAACCGGCGCCGGATTGAATGGGCAAAGCGGAAATTGATCAATCCGAATGCCCGCGTCACCGAGGTGGCTTTCGACGTGGGGTTCCAGTCGGTTTCGCAGTTTAATCGCAGCTTCCTGAAGTATGTCGGTGTTTCTCCGACTCGCTATCGCGGCAACGGTGAAGAGGTTTCGAGACTGAGCGGGAGTGCGGCGGCCTGAGACCGGATTCGTTCGAAAACCGGATTCAACGCTTCATATTTCCTACTGATGCCACCCGCAGCAGGTGGGGGTTCTCCGCGCCGTTTCCGAGTGTTTCCCATTCGTGGAGGGAATCGACGATGATCCGGACGACCAGTTCGTCGGAGAGATTGTCGGTATTGATGACCAGATGATAGCTGGATGCGTCGTCGATGTCCGAATCCGTGTGTCGTTTTACAAATCGAGCCCTCGCTTTGTCTGATTCCTCGACCAGTTCCGTCGCTTCGCTCTCGCCGATCTGATAACGATCCGCCGTTGCGCTGATCCGGCGAGCCTTGCCGCCGATC
>JAGNMT010000338.1 GCA_017991025.1 Verrucomicrobiales bacterium | reverse complement strand
TTCCGCCGCCCTGTGCCTCCGCGCCGGTGAAAGTCACCTTGATTGCCTCACCCCCGTTGACTCCGAGCTGCTCCGGGCTCAGCCCGGCCTCATCCCCGGCGATCGTATCGACGATATTGAGCTGATTGACCTTATCCAGAAGAGCTAGCACGATCGATGCGTCAGCCCGGTCCAATTCGGGTTCAACGAAAAACCAGAATCCATCCCGATTCGTGAGAACCGTCTTCGAGGTACCCTTCTCGATCACGATGCGTTCCACTGCGCCGGCATCAAATCGCACTAACACATTCGCCATCGACGCGGCCCGTTTCCCGGTCTCAGGCTTGCGGTCCACGAAATGGATCATGATCGCGAGGGCGATCACGGTCATCCCGAGAATGGCTGTCGTGGTGATTCTCATTTCAGTTTCGATTCCTTCTAGGCCCTGCGACGCATCCAGACAAATCCACCCAGAATCATGGCCGCACCGGGCAGGACCATGATGATCAGTGACTGGAGAAAGGCGACTTTGTCAGGGCTGATATTGAGGGTAAAAAACGTCGGTCGTCGCGCAGAAATGCCCATCAGTTCCTCCCGATCCATGACCCAGTTCACGGACGCCATCGTAAAATCAGCCGCAACTTTGGATGTGTTGCCCTCCGGCGAAATAAGATTGGCATTGCCGACGACGACAAGACGCGAGGAGCCTTTGGTAAGATTGGCATCGCCGGGCTGCCCTTTTTCCACGGAAGCGGCGGCAAAAACGGGATCAGGTTGCCCATGGTCGATGTCAGGATTAAAGGACAACTCCTCGGCCTGATACTCCGTCTCTCCCCAGAACCCCGTCGCCGCAACCATGAGAGGCAACGGACGGATGTTTTCCGATTTCAGGAGATCGTCTTCGTAAAGCACCTCAATAGACTGGGTCTGCCCCTCGAGCCGTGTCGTGAGGGCCGGCAGGTCACGGGTCGGTCCGGGGCCCGGCATGAGCGAGACCGGCACATCGTAAGTCCGCCTGGCGGTGACTCCGGGTATGCTGACGACGCTGAGCACCCGATCCGCTTGCGGAGCGACGCCATGTTCGCGCAGGAGAGAGTTCAAATTCGGCGTCGCCGCATTGGGATCTAGAAAAATGACCAGTCCCCCACTCTTGTTTTCCCAATAGTCCCGCACAAGAGCGAGCTCCCTCGCCGTAAGATCTTCACTGTTTCCTGGAAAAAAGAGCGCATCGGCGTCATCGGGAATCTCCTCGCGTCCTTCGAGAACAAGGCTCTCAAGGCGGGCATTCTGCGCATTGATGAGAGGCTGGAGTTGAGTCGCGATCTGCACCAGTTCGTCAGCCCGGCGATCACCCGTGATGAGATAAATTTTGCGCTGGCGCTGTTCGGTCACTTCGAGGAGCGCGGCAGTGAGGACTTCTTCACCCTTGAATTCGACGACCCGTCCCGAACCCGTATCGCGACTGACCAGTTCCTCGGCCATGATGGTTTTGATCCGGCCTGTCTCTCCCAGAATCACGATCTGATCGCCGCTGAACTGGAGCAGATATTTGTCCTTTAACTCGGCGAGCCGGGCACGGCTGCGGCTCAAGTCCAGATACTCGGCCGAGACGGCGTCACCGCCGATGCGCGCATACTCCGCAACGAGCCCCTTTACTTCCGAATGCAGATCCGACGTTCCCAGAAACGCCATCACGATGGTGACATTCGATCCGAGGCTCTTGAGATAATTTTTGGTAGTATCCGAAACCGTAAAACGCTGGTTTTGGGTCAGATCCCAGGTTCCGTGGCGGCGGCAGCCGAGATAGTTCAACTGGAGAAAGACAATGAGAATAAGAACGATCTGCCCGGCGACGAGACCGGCGGTTCGGTAGCGCCCCTGCCGACGATCCGCCCGCGACGGTTCCGCTGAGGCAGCCGGCTGGCGGGGTCTCTTCGCGGGATCTTTTTTCTTCTTCGCCATTTTGTTTTAGATAATCAGCTAGACCCGCCACTTCCGTGACTCCAGAACGTGGTGGGTCAATGAGAGGAGCAGCGCGCTAAAACTGAGATAATAAATGATCGGACGACTGTCGATGAGACCTTCCGTGAGGGATTGCATGTGCTCGGTCGTGGAAAAATAACTGATCCCCTCGGTCCATTCCGATCCCGGGACCATGCCGAAGTTCTGGAGGAATCCGAGGAAATAATGGAGCATCACAAAAACAAAGGTGAGCATCGCCGCGATGAGTTGATTGGCCGTCAAAGATGAAGCGAAGGTCCCGATCGCAATGTTAAACAATCCCACGAGAAAAAGCCCGAGGGCACTGCCCCAGACCGCCCCGGGATGAAATGCCCCCGCATCCCCGGTGACCATCTGAAAAAGCGGGAAAAACAAAAAGACCGGGCAGATGATAACAAGATAGACCACCACCGTCGCCGCATATTTCGCGAGGACAACTTCCGCCGTCCTGACGGGGGCGGTGAGAAGCCCCTCGATCGTGCCCATCTTCCGCTCCTCGGCAAAGAGGCGCATCGTTATGAGCGGAAACAAAATAAAATAACCCATCCAGAACCAACCCGAGGAAAAGAGATTAAAAATAAGGCTGCGGGGACTGACCTGCAACTGCATCGCCTTGACCATGCTGATGAAGAGCCACCCGTTCAAAAATGTAAAAAGCGCCATCACGACATAGGCCAGCGGCGAGAGAAAAAAGGACCGCAGCTCTTTGCTGAAAAGGATGAAGAAGGCGCGCATAGTCCAAGGCAAACGGGGAAACTCAACAGGGTCAGGTCGCCGACTCAAGAGGGTTGGGTTTTAGTTTATCCTCTTCCATCGCTTCATTTTCGTCCGGCGAATGGGGCGCCCCAAGATTCAGTCTGGTAACCTCCGCCTTCGCTTCATTCTCGGGCGTGTGTTGCAGGATATCGACAAAAGCATCCTCCAGTGAAGCAGTCCGGCTGGCGAGTTCGCGGATCTTCCATTTTTCCCTTTGCACGAGATCGAAGAGATCCTCCCTCACATCGACAAGCGGATCGGTCGTGATGGAAAAGGTAATCCAGTCGCCGCGTTCGCTGATGAGACCCACCTCTTTGACTCCGTCGACCGTTTCGATCTTCGCCTTGGCGGGCTCGACGCGCCCTTTCATTTCGAGGATGACCGATCCGGGCTTTCGCAAGCGTCTGATCAGATTCTGGGGCGAATCCGAGGCCCGTATTTTTCCCCGGTCGATGATGATGACCCGCCCGCAGGTCATCTCGACCTCGGAGAGAATGTGAGTGGAAATCAAAATCGTGTGCCGCTCGCCGAGCCGTTTGATGAGTTCGCGCGACTGGCGGATCTGATTTGGATCGAGCCCGTTGGTCGGCTCGTCGAGGATGAGAAGATCGGGCTTGTTGACGAGCGCATCGGCGAGCCCGACGCGCTGTTTGTAACCCTTCGAGAGGGTTGAAATCATTTTCCGCTCGACTTCGGCGAGGCTGCAGATGTCCATCGCTTCACTCACTGCAAATCCTGTCTCCCGATGACCGAGACCTTTGATGCGGGCGCGGAAACTCAGATACTCGTTCACCCGCATATCGGGGTAAAGCGGCACGTTCTCCGGCATGTAGCCGACGCGGCGGCGCACCTCGATGGAATCCTTATAGATATCGTATCCCGCCACGGAAGCAGTGCCCTCCGACGCAGAGAGAAAGCAGGTCAGCATGCGCAGCGTCGTGCTTTTTCCTGCGCCGTTCGGTCCTAAAAATCCGACGATCTCACCCTTTCCGACTTCGAACGAAATCGAATCGACGGCGGTGCGGCCGGCGTAGCGTTTGGTGAGTTTCCTGGCTTCGATCATGAACGGTCAGAACTTATGGATACATGGGCAGGGTTAGTCGATCAAGCCTGCAAATCAGAAACCGCTTTTCGCCGGATCCTCAATCGAGATGCTCTATCTGGAGTTGAGGCCTCGCCTTAGCGGCTTCCGGATCGATCCGGTGAACCCAGACGCTCTGCACGATTCCCAGCAGAAAAAGGATCACGACGGTGAACGTGCCGCCGTAACTGATGAGCGGCAGAGGGATACCGGTGATTGGCATGATGAGCAGGTTCATGCCCACATTCTGGTATATGTGGGCAAATAAAAGCCCCACCACCCCGACAACGAGTAGCCTCCCCATGAGATCACGACTGTAAAAGGCGACATAGATGCATTGCAGGAGCAGGAGCATGAAGCCTCCAAGCATGAGCAAACTCCCCCGAAATCCCTGTTCTTCCGCGAGCACCGGGAAAATGAAGTCGTTGATTGCCGTATCCGGCGAAATGAAACCCTTGTTGTTCACCGTTTCCGGATTTTTAAATCCTTTCCCGCTCCACCCACCACTGCCAATCGCAAGCAGGTTATTATAGGCACTGTAGGCCTCGGCGAGAACGTTTACCTTTTTCCCCTGAAGCATCTCAATCTGCGTCGTGATCCGCTTTTTCTGGTAGTCCTTCAGGCCGAAGAAAAAAGCGAAAGGCAGGAACATGGTGACAGCAAGGATAATGACGATCAGGTAGCGCAGCGGGATGTTCCCAATCAATACCATCGCCCCATAGACAGGCACCCAGACGAGAGCGGAACCAAAGTCCCCCTGAACCAGCACGAAAAGGAAGGGCACCACGGCAATCATTCCCGTGACGAGGAGCCGCACGAAAGCGCTGCGAAAGATCGGGTGCCACTTGTGCAAGGTGCATAGGGTCAGGGCAAGGGCGATCACCCCGCCCGCGATCGCGAGCTGTGAGGGCTGAAGCAGGATAAACTTTAGATCGAGCCATGCCCGCGTCCCGTTGATCTCGGTCCCGAAAAAGGTCGTGTAGATTAGCAAGCTGGTTGTCGCTATATATACAGGAAGCCCCAGAAAACGGATCCATTTGTAATCGATCAGGCTCGCCAGGAAAAAAAAGACCATCCCGAAAAGCATCCAATAGACCTGGTCACGCCACTTGTTCGAGAGCTCCGGCTGGTCGCGCATCCAGCAG
>JAGNMT010000337.1 GCA_017991025.1 Verrucomicrobiales bacterium | reverse complement strand
GAATAATCTCATATTTGATCAGATCCATGACGCCGGAGAGGGCGTGCCCCGGCGAATGGCTCCGCTCATTCTTTTCGCGACAGTGGTGACCCACTGGTTCGGTGGCTCGGCTGGGCGGGAGGGCACGGCGGTGCAGATCGGCGGCAGTATTGCGGCCGGTTTTGGAAAATGGTTGAAGATGGCACCGATGCAGACCCGACTCCTCCTTATGACGGGAATCGCGGCGGGTTTCGGGGCGATTTTCGGGACTCCGATTGCCGGGGCGGTTTTTGCGCTGGAGGTGCTGCTTATCGGTCGTTTGCAATACGGCGCGTTGATTCCCTGTCTCATCGCTGGATTCATTGCGGACCAGACCTGCCGGGCGTGGGGTGCAGAGCACACACATTACCTCGTTTCCGGTCTGAATGGCAGGGGATGGGCGGTCGAGCTATCCATCCTTGTGAGAGTGATCGTCGTCGGAATCGCGGCGGGTCTCGCGGCGGCGCTGTTTGCCGAGATGACCCACACGCTGCACGGCGTTTTTAAGAAGCTTATTCCCTACGCTCCGCTGCGGCCGTTTGCCGGGGGATTGCTCATTATAGGGTTGACGGCGGTCGCTGGAACAAGGGAATACCTCGGTCTCGGGGTCTCGTCGCCGAATCCGGGCGACATGACCATCCCGGGCTTCTTCCTGACGGCGGACGGTGACTCCTTGGCCTGGGCGTGGAAAATTTTATTTACTGCGGTGACGCTGGGCTGCGGGTTTAAGGGAGGCGAAGTGACGCCCTTGTTTTTTATCGGTGCGGCTTTGGGTAGCACCCTCGCCGGTATCATCGGAGGACCGATTGATCTGTTTGCTGCACTGGGATTCGTTGCTATTTTCGCCGGAGCGACGAACACGCCCGTGGCCTCGACGATACTCGGAATCGAGCTCTTCGGGGCGGCTCATGCTCCCTATCTCGCGGTGGCTTGTTTCATCGCTTTTCTTTGCAGTGGTCACTCGGGTATCTATCTCTCACAGCGGATTGGAGTATCGAAAATCGGGGGCGGGTGTGTGCCGTCCGGAACGCCGCTGCGCGAAGTCAGAGAATTGAAGCCTTCGTTGCTCCACCGAATATATGCGAGGATGCAGGGTCGATTGAAGTCACTCCCGGCTTCGAACTCTGATCCAGTAGAAGAAGTGAAAAATGAGGACATCCATAAGGGAACTGGTGCCGTCGGTGACGACTGATGGATTCCTGTTACGTGCTCTTCTTTGACGACCAGATTGCCTTTGCCTCGGCAATAAATTGCCCGGGATCAACGACGCTCAAAAGGATGGTGTATCCATCGCGAGTCGGCAGTTTCACGACATGGTGCTGATCGGTCACGAAGAGTAGCGCCTTTTTCTTGTTGCGGAGCCGGAACCATCCCGATTGATAGCCGGGCAGGGCGGCTCCGTTGGTTCGCCACTTCGGTCGCCAGTCTACGTCCTTCACAAGATCGAGGGCGACGGCTTCCTCCGGCAAAAGATGTTCTTTCGAGATGAGGCGACCGTATATGTCCCCGCGAATACGAAGGCCTTGCGGCGAGACTTCAAAGCGGGTCTTTTTAGTGGAAAACATCAGGTAAATGAGGAGACCTGCGACCGCTGCGAGCATGAGCAGCACCGGCACGAGGAACCAGAGGCTTTTGCCGGAGGCCGGCACTATGGGGTAAATGCTGATTTCGTTCATGTATCTGAATTGTTAAAAGGATAGGTGTCGCGTTTGTCGACAGGATACCACACTTGCCGGTGTCATTGGGAGCCGTTCAGCGAAGGCCGGGGGCTCGCTTCCGTTTTTGTGGTTGAAAGTCCTGCAGACTGGTGCAAAGCATATTCGCTCTCTCCTTAATCTCTGCCTATCGCGAACGCAGGTGTAGCCTGTCCATTGCGTTTTTTAATTGAATCGTTTCGTCAGTGAATACAAAAAACGCTGTTTCTTACCGGGCCGACGTGGATGGTCTCAGGGCGCTTGCGGTTCTTCCGGTACTGTTTTTTCACGCCGGACTCGGATTTCCGGGAGGATTTGTCGGGGTTGATATCTTTTTTGTCATCTCGGGTTTTTTGATCGGTTCACTAGTGCTCTCCGAACTACAGAACGGCACGTTTCGTATTGTGGATTTCTGGGAGCGCCGTATCCGTCGGATTTTCCCTGCCCTGGCGGTTGTTGTGATCGCCACCTTCCTGGCCGGGGCGATCTGGATGGTGCCTCAGCACTTTGCCGAACTGGGACAATCGATCATCGCCCAGCCGCTCCTGATTGCTAATTTCTATTATTGGAAACAGTCCGGCTATTTCGAGACGGCGGCAGAGTTTCAGCCCCTTCTTCACACCTGGTCGCTGGCGGTGGAGGAGCAGTTCTATCTCTTCTTCCCTCTCGTGATGATTTTTTTCCTGCGCTGGGGCATGGCAACGGTGCGGGCTGCGGTGCTTGCCTTCATTGCGGGTTCGCTCGCCTGGAGCATCTATGGTTCCGCCCGTTACCCCGACGTTTCCTTCTTTCTCATTCCTTCCCGCATCTGGGAACTGGATTTGGGAGTGATGCTGGCGCTCCTGCCAAAAAGACAAGCGTCGTGGCCCCGTCTGGACAATTTACTCGGCTGGACAGGAATCGCCGCGATCGCTTACGCCGTCTTTTTCTTCGACGTGAATACCATTTTTCCGGGTTATGCCGCAGTCCTTCCCTGTCTCGGCGCGGCACTCTTGATCTTTTCAAATTCCCATTCTCCAAACTCCAGCGGGCGCCTTCTAGGTACCAAGCCACTCGTTTTTGTCGGAAAGATTTCCTATTCACTCTATCTCTGGCACTGGCCTGTCATTGTCTTTTTGAAGTACACTTTTGTCAGCGAGGTCACCAGCGTTCATCTGGCGGGATCGCTGGTTCTTTCTTTTGTCATCGCCGCTCTTTCCTGGAAATACATTGAAACTCCGTTTCGACAGAAGTCCTATTGCGGGAAGCGGAAGCAACTGTTTGCTGTGGCAGCGGTTCTCAGCGGTCTGTTTATTGTTACGGGAACTATTCTTTACAAGACCGAAGGGATACCCGGCCGGTTTCCCGAGGAGGTTTCGAGGCACCGGAAGATCCGTTCGCCCCTTGATGACACTCGCGGACTTTCGCAGCTCGCTGAAACGGGTACGCTGCCTGCGATTGGAGCAGAGGGGGAAGGATCCGCGGGGAGTGTGCTTATCTGGGGCGACAGTCATCTGATGTCCCTGATGCCGGTTTTCGACAAGCTGGGCAAGGATAACCGGGTCAAGATTTATACAGCGGTGAAACCCGGCATTTGCCCGATCGCTGAAACCTATTCGGCCGGTGATTCTCATGCGGACAAGGATCCCGGAACTCCCGTTCTGACATTTTTGGAAGCCAATCAGATCAAACACGTATTTATCACCGCCCGCTGGAACGTCTATGTTTTCGGTATGCCCGGCGGTGAAAAGGGGCGTTTACTCTCTGATGCGGAGACCCGCTCGAAGAAGCCGGAGGAAGCCGGCCCGATTTTAGTGAAATACCTGCGGAAAACCGTTACCCGCCTGAATGAGATGGGCATCAAAGTCTGGTTGATGCGCGATGTCGGCTTGCAGCCGCGCAGTGTCCCGGAGACGGTGGCGCAGGCGGCCAGTCGGGGGATGGATTTGAACTCATTCGCAATTCCTGCCTCTCAGGTCCGGGAGAAGTTCGAGCCGATCAATGCGCTTCTTGATGAAGCGCTCGCAGGGCTTGATGTCACGATTCTCGATCCCATTCCGTATCTGACCGATAACTCCGGTCGATACCTCATGGCGAAAGACGGAGTGGCCCTCTTTAACGACCGGGATCACTTCTCTCCAGCGGGGTCGGGCATCCTTGCACCGCTCCTTGCACCAGTCTTCAAGTCTGCTCTGGGGCAGTGATTTTTTCCTCCGGCTTTTCGGCCTTCTCACGGGCCTGACGACCGATTTCTTTGAGTGTCGCGATGACTTTAGGCGGCGTTGAAGGTATCGGCAGTTCGATCTGAAGATCCGCGCTGAGGCCAAAGGCCCGCAAGGCATCCCAGAGCGCCTCACGAACACAGAGGGCAAGAATGACGGGAGCTTCTGCACAGGGATCGCCGGGAACACTGAGTGTTTCTCCATGCGGTCGGAGACGATCAGTGACGACTTGGAACGGTGCATCGGCGAATCCCATGATCCCTTCGCTGCAGGAAAAAGGAGCGGTTTCATCCGTCTCGGGAAAAGGGACTACCTCAGACATGAGCCAGCCGATTCCGAGTGTTAAAGCTCGCATCAACTGACCAAAGTCCCGGTCGCTTTGATCGGGGGAGGGGGAACCTTCATGAGCCACATCGAGGCGGAGAATTTGAACTTCTCCGGTGAAAGCGTCGACTTGCACCTCCGCGACGGCTGCAGCATAGGTGAAGGAGGAGAACGGCCAGCCCGCTCCGAGTTCGTGATCCCACCAGAGATTCGGGGTCCGGTGATAGCCGGTTTCAACGAGATTGACCCGTTTGCGCCAGGCTCCTTCAATGACTTCTTTGAAGTGAAGCGGGCTCGTTGGCGAGATGTCGGGACCGACCAGCCCGCGCGTAAAGCGGATCGACTCGATCTCCACTTCGGTCTGCCCGCGCGCGGCGAAGAGTTGCAGTGCTACTTCGCGGAGTCGTATCAAGAGACTTTTGCAGGCATCGGCGAGAGCCCGCAGGACGAGACCGGCGGCATCGGTTCCGATCACAGGGGTAGAGCGCGGGAGTACTTCGAAGTCGTTCAGAATGACACGTATCGATTCCCTCTCAATTCCGAGCCGGTTCGCGACTTCTTCTCGAATCTGTCCCCTGAATCCATCATTCACATTCACGAGACCTACCCTGACAATCACCGAACCGTCCGCGAGTATCTGGACGAGAACCGCAGCCGCATCCCGTTCCGGGCGAGGATCGCCCAGACCGAATTTGACCGGAACGACAGCGATGCCCCGCTTGTAGT
>JAGNMT010000336.1 GCA_017991025.1 Verrucomicrobiales bacterium | reverse complement strand
GTGCATCAGAAAGGCCATCGTTTTTATCCCGTGCAAGTCGCGGAGAAAGGCGTCGCCTGGCTCAGCCTTTCAATCGAAGGAACCCCGGGCCACAGTTCCCTTCCCTCTGCAGACAACGCCGTTTCTAAACTCGCCCGTGCCATTGAGGCGATTGCCGCAGCAAAACTACCCTGGCATGCGGGACCGGAGGCGATGAACTTTATTAGCGGCTTCGCCAAACCGCAGGGCTGGCTTGCAAGGAAGATTGCACCCCTCCTCGCCCATTCCGTCATCGGCCCCCTGCTTCTTCCTCTCGCGATCAGAGATCCCTCACGACGCGCCTCTCTCGAAGCTATCCTGCGAAACACGGCCAATCCGACCTGTCTGCACGGCAGCGAGTCCATCAACATGCTGCCGGGTTCCGCCTCGGTCGATATCGACGGCCGCCTCGCGCCCGGGCAAACCGCCAACGACCTCATCCGCGAACTCGAAGCAGTGATTCGACCTGTACTCGGGAACGATTTCGACCTTTATGTGCTGCAGGAGTCCGAGGCGGTCTCCTTTTCCGCCGATACCCCCCTTTACCGCGAGATCGAACGCACTCTCCGCTCCGCCGACCCGGAAGGCCATGTCATCCCCTCCATCATTCCCGGCTTCACCGATAGCCGGAACTACGCCCGCCTCGGCGCGCAATGTTATGGCTTCTATCCCCTGCAGCTTCCCCCCGATCTCGATTTTGCATCGCTCTTCCACGGCGACAATGAACGCATCCCTATCGCTGGGTTTCACTGGGGAATCGAGACGCTGACGGAGCTGTTGATTCAATTTCTGACGAATGATTCAATAAAAACGGGCAGGTGAAAAATCGGAGCCGGGAAGGGTGGGCATAAGCTCCGGATGCTTCGTCCTCAAGGGCTGAAGCCCTCACTCCAACACAAATCGTCACGAGTGGAAATCACCTCCTGCCGGGCGACAGCGAAGGGCACGGTGAAACTCTACACTCCGTACGCCCTCGCCGCCGTTTCTCCCCGGATCGCCCGTTGCTCATCCTGGGTGAGATCTTTGATCCAGAAATCGACGCACTGCACCCAGTCGGCGTATTCGCCGCGCAAAAGGCAGACCGGCCAGTCACTCCCGAACATGAGCCTGTTCGGTCCGAAGGCATCGAGCACGACATCGAACCAGGGACGCAGTAAATCAGGCGTCCAGTCATCGAGTCCTGACACAACCTCAGTGACCATTCCGCTGACCTTGCAGAAGACCTGCTCCCGCTCCGCCAGCGAGCGGATGCCCTGCTCCCAGAGCGGATCGACCCCTGCCAACCCGATCACCGGCTTCGCAATATGATCAAGGACAAATGTCTGCGCCGGATGTTTGTCTACGAACTTAATCACTGCAGGGAGTTGTTCCCCGACAATGAGAATGTCGTAAACGAGTCCGAAATCATGCAACACGGAGACGCCGCGATTAAAATCCTCGCGCAGGCAATAGTCGCGATCCTCGATCCCCTGAAGGACCTCCCGAACCCCGACCGCTTTAGGGATCTCGGCGAAACGGGCGATTCTATCCGCGACATCCGCTTTCGTCAGGTCAAACCAGCCGACGACCCCGAGAACGAAACCGTGAGTCTTCGCGTAATCGAGCAGAAACGCATTCTCGACCTCGTCTGTCCGCGCCTGTACCGAGATGACACCCTCGATTCCGAATTCCTCCAGCAGCGGCTTGAGATTCTCCGGCCCGAAGTCGCGCTTCAGGAGGGACATGTCATTTTCAATCCACCCGTAGGCCTCGGGGGAGTAATTCCAGAAGTGGTGATGGGAGTCGATACGCATGGGATGGAAGCGGAGGTTCGGCTAAACTCTCACACAAAGCCACGGAGCGACAAGGGATAAAGACATCCGCGTTTTCCTACCGTTGCGGCGGCGCGACCTCCCGAACCAGAGAGCCGTGCCCTTCGCTCATGACAAGGAGACTGAGGTCCTCGACGTCATCAAGCTCATTCGTGCTGAGACTGACATAGTCAAACTTGCCGCGAAGATCGGTATAACCATCTTTGAGGAAACGCACGTCGCCATTCTTCATTTTGGCATAGACCTTCACATAGGAACTTCCAAGCGGCTTCCCGTCCTCCTCGCGGCGCACTTCGATCTGTCCATAGTTGCCGGAGATCTGCACGTTGAGAGTGTTCGAATAGATCGCCACCGACTCAGTGCGGCCTTCTCCGACCACTTCGACAAGAACATTTTTGCTCGCAAAGGCTTCAGGGACGGAGAATTGCATCATCCCGGCGTCAGCAGGCAGAGCCTTCTGCTCCGTCAGATTCGGCTTGATGAAACTGAACTGTCCACTCCCGCCGGAAACGAAAGGTTTGCTGGAAAAAAGAAATTCGAGATCCATCTCGTAGTAATTCACGGTGACGGCACCGAGATTCCGGTAGCGTAACTTTGCCTCACGCCCAACCGCCGTGAGTTCGATGAAGGGATCCTTTGCGGACAATTTCTCAATCTGTCCCTCGCGGGTTTTCCCGTTCGGATCAGCGGCAGCCCCCTCGATCTCGCGGACCTGAGCTCCGACTTCGGCAAACTTCTCCTGCCAGCGGTCCACCGGATAAGCCTGATAAGCCGCTGCAATCGCTTTTGCCCCCGCCACGTCCTCACGCGAAAGCGAATGGTAGGCTTTGAGGTAATCATACTGGAGACGCGAGACGACCTCCGCTTCGGGAATGGAGTCAAACCATACGAGCGCCTCCTCAACCCGGTCCTGGAGCGAGAGATAGGCGCTCACCCCGAGTCGGTCCTCGCCACTCAAGGTCGGCTTGTAGGAAGCGAGTTCAAGGAACCCGGCATACTGTGAGCGGAAGCGATCATTGAGAATTTTGTGATCCCGCCCGAGGCGATGTGTGCGGGCATTTACCAGCGGCGAGTATTCGAGGTGCTGATACCAATGATGCTCGACCGGATCGAGATTCACCAGTTCACATTCTATCCAGCGTCCGCACTGATTGAGGAATTCCTCGCGATGCTTCAGGTATTCCCGGGCCGCTCCGACGATATTGTGATGGATGCCATAACTCCAGAGTGTCTCATCGTAGCCATGGCGGGAGGCGATCAATTCCGTGGCTTTCTTGAAAAAGTCGACATCCTCCCGCACCCGCCAGGCGATGCGACTGAGATCGATGCGCTGGAGATTATTGGATGCGAGGTAATCGAGCACGTCTTTGGCGGTGCCGAACTGTGAGAGATATTCCCACGAGGCCTCATCAAATCGCGTCAGTTGCTCGACGACTTTGAACTGCATCGCCTCGCCGGAGGCAATGACCTCCTCGTTCTTTGAAACACGAACCGGGTAGACCGCAAAGGTGGTCTCACCGGATGACGAGGGAAAGTAGAATTGGACTTCATGTCGCTCCGTCGAAAAGGGAGCCAACTGCACCGGATAGGATTTGGTATAGTCACTGCCCGCGACGGGGACGGATCCCTCCGGTATTTGCACCAGGAGATCCAGCCGGTGCGCGGAGGAAGTCGGATTAGTGGCCACAACCTGAGTCGCGTACACCACCCCGGTGAGGAACTCATCCGTGACAAACTTGTCGACCTGCTGACCTTCGACGGTCCGGAAGCGATCATCGACCCTCAGGAAATTCTGGCTCACGAGAATCGGCGCTTCGGCCTTCGCTCTTGCTGCTTCCTGTATCTCCTCATGAAAAACCACGAGCGGGGAACCGGCGGTGAGTTTGAGAATGTTGTCTTCGACGGTGAACTCATGTTTCTCCGAAGCAAAGGGGAGATCGAGGACGCTGAGGACAAACATCATTTCCGTGAAATTCTTTGTCGCCGCCGGAAACTCGCGCGAGTAGAAGCCGCCCTCACCATTCCAGTTCGCAAAATCCTTCCAGAATCCATTCACCGTCACCAGATCTGCGGTTTGCTCTGCGACGGGGAGTTCAAAATAGTTATTCTCGGCCAACTCCCGTGTCGATTCGAGGACGCGGTAGAGCGCCTGAGCTTTCGCTTTTTCAAGGAGGGCTTCATCAGAGAGAGCGACTGCCGAAAATGCAGTGGCAAGGGCAGGGGCCGCAAAAGAGTCCACCGCCATCTCCGGTTTTGGCGCGGCTGGGGCGGCTGGAGCGGGGGCGCTCGCAGGCATGGGTGCAGCGGAACGGACACTCATGCCCCGACTCATGATTTCCATGTTGCCCATTGCCTTGTCGGCGGATTCAGCGGGAACACCCAGAGCCAATCCATTGCCCGTCGCCGCGTCCTTCAAGTCAGCCATGCCATCCGCATCCGAGCCTCGACCCCGCAGAGCGCGACGGAAATAGAAGGCGTCACCTTCCGGGTCAGGCGGAATCAGTTCTTTGAGTCCGGCGACATGCCCTGCCGTGCGGACCCGCTCATCCTCACCAATGCGCCGGGCGAGGAGAATCCGCTCGACAATATTCAGACGACTGAACTCCCACGGTTGCAGATAGATTTCGAGATTTGCACCGATGAGGTATTTGTCGAGGAAGGTCTTGTCCTTTTTATTCTTCAGGTAGGGTTGGATCACCTTCTCAAAAAACGCCTTGTCTTTTTGCGAGAGAAAGAAGTTCAGTTCGTGGCAGGCAAACTCGGAATAGAGTTCGCGCTTCTTCGTGTCATCGAGAGTGATCCAGCTTGCAAGAAAACCGAATGCGGAGAAATTCCCGTCAGGATTGATTCCAAGCAGCGTGCTGTATATTCCGCCGATCGTATCATAGGTCTGCACTTCAGAGGCCCGGAAATCACCGACGGTTAGGGTCTGTCCGTTTTTCAGCAGGGTCACATTGCGACGTTGCGTAAAGTCTTTCTTGAGGTCCAGGGTCGACTTCAAGCGCAGGTCGCGAATCATCACCCCTCCCTCGGGTTCAGGCAAAGAGAGTTGACGGTAGGTGGTATTGAACTGATTCACCGCAATGAGGTGAAGATGCTGGCGATCACCGAGAGCAGTGATGTCAACGGAAAGTGTCC
>JAGNMT010000335.1:2482-4976 GCA_017991025.1 Verrucomicrobiales bacterium | reverse complement strand
TTTCCGCTTGCCAAATTTCCTCGCCCGCCCCATTCTACCGCCATGAGAACCTCTCGACTTCTCGGACAAGGCCGTTCCTTTTACCACGTCATGTCCCGGGTCGTGGACCGGCGAATGGTCTTCAAAGCCAAGGACAAGGAGGTCTTCCGGAAGATCCTCCGAAATCAGGAAGCGTTCACGGGGGTGCGGGTGGTCACGTACTGTTTGATGTCCAATCACTTCCACCTCCTCCTGGAAGTTCCCGATCGGGAGGCCCTCGCACCGCTTGATGAGGAGGGGCTGCTGGCGGTGCTTCCTTTGCTCCACGACGCCGTCACTGTCGAAACGGTGCGCCGGGAGCTGGAACGCGCCCATGCGGCAGGGGATGAACGCTGGCACCGGGAAATTCTCGCACGCTACGAACGGCGGCGCGGCGATCTCTCCCTCTTTCTCAAGGAGCTGAAACTGCGGGTGACCTTCTATATGAACAAACGCCTCGGCCGCACCGGGACCCTCTGGGAAGGCCGCTACAAGAGCGTGCTGGTCGAGGACAACGAGCGGGCCCTGCTGACGATCTCGGCCTACATCGACCTGAATCCGGTACGGGCGGGGATCGTCGTTAATCCGGAGGACTACCGCTGGTGTGGTTACGCCGAGGCGCTCTCGGGAAGGCGGAATGCAAAGAAGGCCCGTGAGGGTCTCGGGCTGATGTTGAGCGAAGCCTTGCAGGATCCCGATTTCAAGAGCGATTGGCGGCGGACTTCGGCGCGGTATCGGCTTTTTCTATATGAGGAAGGTCAGGCGGTGGCCCCCGATCCGGATCGCGGGGAGCGCGGGCGGATCGGATTTACAGAGGCGGAGGTCGAGGCGGTGCGTGAAGAGAAAGGAGTGATGCCGGTGCAGAAAGTCCTGCGCCACCGGGTGCGCTATTTTTGCGACGGGGCGGTGCTGGGGACGGCGGAGTTCGTCAATGGTGTCTTCGAGCGCGAGCAAGAACGACGAAAACGTTTCGGCGAAAAACGAACGACCGGAGCCCGTCGCATGCGCGGTGCGGATTGGGGCGAGCTGCGGGTGCTGCGCGATTTGCAGAAGGATGTGATCGGGACGTAGACCAGGTGAGCAGTCGACTCCAGATATAGCTGGTGATTGTACCGTTCCAATGGGTACCGCTCGCGAGACCGCGTTCTGCTTTACCGTCGCTGCTTCATACGGTATTCTGCTTCTCGTGCAGACGGTCTACATCGATACGATGATTCCCAGCTACCTGGCGGCAAAGCCAAGCAGCCTTTCCGCCGTCGCGTCCGACCAGAGGGCGACTCACGAATGGTGGCAGTACGAACGACATCGATTCCGCCTCTACACCTCGATTTTTACGATCGATGAAGCCTCACGCGGCGACGCGGCGGCAGCTGGGAGACGATTGGATTGGCTCAAGAGCATCCCTCGCCTCCCGTTATCGCCCGAGGCCGAAGAACTCGCCAAGAACGTCGCGAAGCTCCTCCAACTTCCGCCGAAGGCGGCAATGGACGCCTCCCACGTCGCTCTCTCGATCCTCCATAAGATGGACTACATGCTGACTTGGAACTGCACCCATCTTGCGAACCCGGTGTTGCAGAAAGAACTTGTGGAGTTCTGCGGCTACAACGAACTTCATGTGCCGATCATCTGCACACCCGCTACCCTCACCGCCCCCCGCCATGAATAACCCTCTCATCCAGGAAGTGCGCGATTCACGCGAGGCTTTGGCCGCGAAGTTCGATTTCGACCTTCACCGGATCTTCGAGGACGCCATGAAGCGTCAGGCCGCTGAGAGCGCCGCAGGGCGGCGGAAAACCCCGAAGAAGCCCAAAGCAGCTAGAGCATCCAGGTCCCTGAGCACGAAGAAATAGCCGGAGGGCGGAGGTGACTGGTGACCCACCCAAGATGAACCAATCCCTCGAACTCCTTGAAGTGGTTGCCCTGATCGAAGATCTACCCGAAGCCGGGCTCCTCGCGGGCCAGGTGGGAACCGTGGTTGAAAAGCTCGCCGACGGCGTCTTCGAGGTCGAGTTCTGCGACGACCACGGCCGGACCTATGCCGAGCTGGCCGTTCCGGAAAAGACACTGATGCGTCTCCGCTACGCTCCGGTCGTCGCGTGAACTGACCTGAAGCATTACGAACCCTATCATAGAAGAAGTCAGGGAAGCCCGCGCCGCGTTTGCCGAAGAGCACGGATACGATCTTCTGCGCATTCCCATTCCATCATGAAGCTAATCGCTAAACGGGTTGACTCCGTTTTACTTTGGACGCTTTGCTTGCCCTACGGGCACCTATCTCGCTTTGCTCGATTGTCCATCTCCACTCCGTTCCGATTCTCGCTAAAAAGCTGAGCGAAGCTCCCGGCCGAGAAATGACTCGCGCCGAATCTTGAAGGGTGACTAATTCTCCTTCGTTAAATCACATTTAGGACCACGAATGAACACGAATTTTCACGAATGAAGAGGAGGCTGTGCCGAGGGGAATTCCTGTCAATTC
>JAGNMT010000335.1:0-2382 GCA_017991025.1 Verrucomicrobiales bacterium | reverse complement strand
AAATGACTCGCGCCGAATCTTGAAGGGTGACTAATTCTCCTTCGTTAAATCACATTTAGGACCACGAATGAACACGAATTTTCACGAATGAAGAGGAGGCTGTGCCGAGGGGAATTCCTGTCAATTCGTGTCAATTCGTGTCAATTCGTGTCAATTCGTGGTCCTAAACAAAGCAGGGAACGAATTCCGTATTTTCACTCAACAGGTGCAGCACCAAAGGCCACCCAACCCCATCACCTCCCCCGCTCAACCCTCTCCGCTCCCAAGCCCGCCTTGCCCAACGCAACCCCTTCCGCATTGCCAAGACTACTCCTCCCAGCCGACTTCCCGCTTTTTCCAGTAGCCCGGGCGGCGACTTTGATGCATCACCGATAAGATCCAGACGTTATTCCCGCTGAATCGATAGATAATCTGGTAGGGGAATCGGTCGGTGACGATTTTCCGATAGGGCGGGTCAAACTCACGCGGGAAAAGCGGATCCTCGAGAAGTTTACGAACGGCCGCTTCAAGCGCGTCGATAAACTCGACTTCGATTCCGAGTTGTTTTTCGAAGTAATAATCCACTCCCTCGTTGATCTCATCCTGTGTTTCAGGATGCCATATGAGGTTCATGCGCCCTCTTTTATTTCCCGCTTCCCATCAAGCCGCTCGCGCACGCGGCGGAACATCTCCACGCTGTCGAGGCCCTCGACAGTGCCATCTTCCAACTCCCGAGAGCGGCGATCCAAGGTGTCACGAGTTTCCGCATTCAGTGGTAGATCTCGTTCAAGCTCCGCTTTGATGACCTCAAATTCGGCCCACGGGATCTGAGCGGCGACGGGTTTCCCCTCTGCATCGGTAAGGATTTGGTGGGTGATGGTCATGGGATCAATGTTCAGTGAGATTCAGTTAGCGTTTCCCGGTATTCGCCTTTGATCGCCATTTGGCACTGACCCGCATTGCTTCCTCGAAGAAGTTATCCTGCCCGGCCTGCCCCGCTACCGCACACCAGCCCCTGGGCCTACCTTCGCCCAAGTGATCCTCGATCCCGGCGACACGCCGCACCAGATCGGCCAGGGCCCGCTCGACGACTTCCTTACTCATAACGACACGATGCCATCCCGAGCGGGAAGGATCAAGTCGGAGTTTCAACGAGGCTGCGGGGCAGGAGACACGCGAGTAGGCGAGACGAAAGATTATTCCGTGTTTGAACCGTCAACCATCACCTCCCCCACGCAACCGTCTCCGCTCCCAAGCCCGCAACGGCCCCCTCTTCGCCTTTTGGATGCGAGAAATGAGACCCCGGAAACGCGAGCTTTCTCCTTGCTGGATCCGAGTTTAGGATATACGTATATCTTAAAATGAAAACAAGCGTCTTCACCTCGGGTGGCTCGCAAGCTGTCCGAATCCCCAAAGCGTTGAGGATCAACGCAAAACGGGTCGAGATCGAACGCAGGGGCGAGACTCTCGTTCTCCGTCCCTTGCCCGACGAGGATTGCTGGCCTGATGGCTATTTGGAATCCTTCGCCGCCGGCAGGCTGGACGACAGCTTCGAACGTGCCCCCCAAGGCGAACACCGGGAGGTCACATTCTGATGTTCCTGCTCGATACCGACACCAGCATTCATTTCATGAAGGGGAGACCCGAGGTGCTCGCCCATTTCGCGAAGCACGGTCCGGGAACCGTTTTCCTGTCTGCCATCAGCTATCATGAACTGCTTTACGGGGCACTGCACTCGGCGGCGGTCCAGCGCCACCTGGGTGTCGTCGCGGAATTCGTAGCCCCTCTCACGGTTCTCCCTTTCACCTCGGCTTCTGCGGATCACTCCTCCCGGGTCCGGCAGGAATTGGCCGCGGCGGGTCAGGCGATCGGCCCGCTTGACACCCTGATCGCGGGCCATGCCCTGGAACATCAGCTGGCACTCGTCACCGGAAACGCCCGCGAGTTTTCACGCGTGAACGGCCTCCGTTTGGAAAACTGGACCTGATCTAGCCTTTCGCGGGGTCAGTCCTAGAATTTAAAATTTGAGCGCCATTCATCGTGATGGGAGATCGGGCGTTCTGCCGCTTCGACTTGATCGGCCTCCTGCGGGACCGCAAAGTGGACAGCGTCATGCGCTTGCATCAGCGCAGGAATGCAAAAATCCACTGGAAAGGAGGGCGCCGCATTGATGCCGATTCCCGCCTTGTCATCTGGCGAAAGCCCGCCAAGAAAGGCAAAGCGGGGTTGAGCGATGAGGAGTGGAATGCGCTTCCCGAGACGATGAATGTTCGCTAGGTGAAAGTCGCAGTGCCGGGACGCGATGGGAAAAAAGTCCCGATCTACCTGGTGACGACCCTGATCGATGCCGGAGACTATCCAACTGCGGAGATCGCTCTACTCTATGCAGAACGCTGGCGTATT
>JAGNMT010000334.1 GCA_017991025.1 Verrucomicrobiales bacterium | reverse complement strand
AGCGGCATTGATCGGGCTGAAACAGTGGGAGAAAGCCACCGAAACGGATCCCGTTCTGGGGCATTACCGGCCCCAGGTGGTAACAGAGGGTCGCACCTTTTCCGCGCTCGGAGATGCTATCGGCGACCCGCTCCGTAAGTTCCTGACAGAACCACACGAATCCGGACTGATCACTCTGGCGATGGAACTCGCCACCGCCGCCAACATCAAGCTGGACCTCGCGATCCTTCTCTCAAAGGTGAAAAACACCGCCCTCAGTCCCACCCTTCGCGTCGCCGTACTGGAGAGCCTCAGCGAGACCAAGCCGGCGGAACTGAACAAGGTTGTCACCGAACTGCTCGGAGACAAAGAGCCCCTCCTCCGCGCGGCAGCGATGAAAGAGGCCTTTGTCCTGCGTCTCGATGGAATCGCCGAAAAAGCAAAAGTCGCGATCGCCAAAGACGACCTCGCCGTCGCCCGCGCCGCTCTCAACGGATTGTCTGAGCAGGACGTTTCTGTGCTCGAATCAATATGGAAAGGACGCGAATCCGATCTGCGACGCGGACTATGGCTCGATGCCTACCTCGCTCTGAGCGAAAAGGCCCATCCGGAAGCAACAGCCTATGCGGCATCAGGTCCGAATCAGGTTTCACAACTGAGTCTCGAAGGGGGCAACCCCGTCGCCGGAGAGCTAGTCTTTAAAAATCAGGGGGCCTGCCTCCAGTGTCACAAGATCGGAAGCGAAGGCGGAGTGCAGGGGCCGGAACTCACGGATGTTGGAAAACGACTTCCCCGTGAAAAGATTCTTGAGTCGGTCTACATCCCGGGAGCCGAGATTACTCCCGGCTACGGCATGACCTCGATCACGTTAAAGAGCGGCGACACCGTGATCGGGCGCCTCTCCGAGGAGAAAGAGCAACAGGTAACCGTCGTCGGTCTCGACAATGTCGCGAAGCAGATCAAGCGCAGCGAGATCAAGGACATTGCACCTCCCGTCTCGGCAATGCCTCCGATCGCGGCGACCCTGCCACCCCGGGATTTTCGCGATCTCGTTGCCTATCTTGCGAGCCGGAAAGGCGGAGGCAAGGATGGTGACAAATCCTCACACGGGGATGCTGAAAAAGTGGCGAAGTAGCTGTTCTCAGAGGGACTTCAAAATCTCCAGCGCCTTGCTTTCAAACATGCCCTGCCACTCGGGACCGAGTAGACAGTCACTGTCCTCCTGCGCACCTCCCCGATTTTTCATCTGCTCAACCGTCGGCGCATAGTAGAGGTAACCATTGGTGTAACCCGAAACAAAGGTCAACGGATGCGCCGATTTTCCCCTGATCCCGAACCCGACCTCGACCGTCAATTCGGCAGGGAACGTGACGAGACGAAAATCCCCAATTCGCAGCCCCACCACTTCCGCCGCGACCACCTTACCCGCCTCGACGTAATGGCTCTGGTGACGTTCGAGAAGGGCAAGATTGATCTGTTTTCGAGTGATATTCTCCATGACCCGGATGTTCAGGAGATAGGCATCAATCGCGGCGCGGTTGTTGGTATCCAGCGTTTTCCAATCCTCTTTCTTCAACAACTCATCCTGCAAATACCGGGACGATGCTTCGGAAGGGAAGTCGGCATTGACGTGGTATTTCACATAGAGCGGCAGGAAGGTTTCAAAATTCAGCTTCGTGCCCTTGAGTGATTCGAGAAGCCGATCGATCTCGGTCCCCATCTCCGCGATGCGGGGAGCGAGGTCGGCTCGTGGTATGGTCAGTGTTTCGCGGGCGATGCCAAGCGGCACATCCGCCTTTGTCGTAATCTTACGGAGTCCCGCGAGGGCACTTAGCCCAAGCTGATTGCCATGCATCTCGCCATCGCGGGGAAGATTCACCGACTTGTAGAGAACCGGATTGATATCCCCGCCGCACCCCTGAAGGAAAAACGCCATGGCACTGCCGTCCCCGAGGTTGGCCTCGATCACCTGAGAGGCAAAGCCGGTGAGGTCCGCCGTGTTTCCTCCACTGGGAATGCCCTGGATCGGATGACAGGCAAACTGATAAACCGCCGCGATCGGCAGGCCGCTATCGACGCGATCAAAGCGGAGCAATCCGATGCGTGGATCAATCGGCCCGACAGAGGCGACCGCCTCATCGGGAGGAAGCGCGTAGGCATGTCGCACATCCACCTCGGCCCCACTCTTCAGTTTGAGACGGCGGTTTTCCATGATGCCGTCCTCGTGCCCCACCCCGACTCCCGCTTTGACCGGGACCCGGCTTTCCCAGGCAATTTTCACCGCCTGCACCGTACGGGCCGCGACATCATCGGCAACAAGCGCGTGGCAGTGACTTGCATTGATCAGGACAGACTCCGCCTTGATTCCGAAAGAATCCGAAAGCGCCGCACGAACCTCGGCGAGATATGGATCACGAATCGAGCCTATTTCAGCAATCGCCACGGCATCGAGCGTGATGATGACCACGTTGGTCACCCCTTTGCTCAGGACGAGGGCTTTGACGAGAGGCGGGTTCGAACCGGCGTCTTCTCCGGGCCGCGTAATATCGACCTTCCCGACGCCGGCAAGGAGGCCTTCGGCGCGGCTCGGATGGGTGAGCACGATGAGCAAACAAAGGAGGGCAAGTTGAAAAGAGGATCTCATAGAAGGAAAGTGTTTCTGATCACGATACATATGTCGACAACAAGGTTTCCCCTGTCCGCGGCGCAGATGAGTGTTTTTTACTCCAGGATCAGTTGAAACCAGACCAGACTTAGTTTAATTTGACGGCAGAATGAAGATCGTTAACATTCAAGCAGCCAAAACTCATCTCTCTCGTCTAGTCGATGAAGTTGTAGCCGGAGAGGAAATCACCATTGCAAAAGCGGGTAGGCCCCTCGTTCGACTCGTTGCCTACAAAGCTCCGGTTGCCATTCGTCGCGGCGGCCAATTCGCTGGCCAGATTTGGGAGGCCACCGATTGCTGGTCAGACGAGGATGCATTGGCGGAGTCGATCGAGGCACCGCTCTACCTGATGGCGGACAAAGAACCCACGGGCCCGAAGGCAGCCGAACGATCTCCAGACGAATGAAGCTGCTTGTTGACAGTTGTGTCATTGTCTGGTGGCTGCAGAATCCCGAGTTACTCTCATCTCAGGCCAGAGCCGCGATAGCCGACCCAACCAATGACGTAATCTTCAGTGCCGCGAGCGTCTGGGAACTCGGCCTGAAAATAGGAAAAGGTAAACTACGCATGCCGCTCGAATTCGCGGGAGTCCTACTTGGCGACGGTTTTTCCAGTCTGTCCGTCACCGTGGAACACGCTTCCCGGTCACTGGCACTTCCCTCTCTACACGGGGACCCGTTTGACCGGATCCTGATTGCCCAGGCACTCGAAGAAGGTCTCGTTCTGGTGACGAGGGACGCCAACATTCAACGATACCCATTGCCCGTATTGGTAGCGTAAAACTCTCGCCCCTTACCCTGCCACCAGATCATAGCCGCGCCATTCGCGAACCGTCACTTCGGCGAATTCACCGACCGGCAGTTCCGCAGGAATAAAGACGGTGCCATCCACTTCCGGAGCGTCCATTTCGCCGCGGGCCTGACCGGGAGCATCAACGAGTACTTTGAGTTTCCGTCCGACCTGCCCCTGATTGCGCTCTTCGGCGAGCTTCTCGAGGCGTAGCATCGCCTCGTTCCATCGCTTCTTGCGGGTCATGTGGTGGACCTGAGTCCCGAGCTTCGCGGCGCGGGTTCCCTCTTCGCGGGAGTAGTTAAAAACGCTGGCCCGCTCAAAACGGGTCTCTTCGAGGAACTCCAGCAACTCCTGAAAATCCTCTTCCGTCTCGCCAGGGAAACCAACGATAAAGGTCGTGCGCAAAGCGAGGTCGGGGATTCCCGCCCGCATCCGTTTGATGAGATCGCGGATATAATTGCCATCCGTCTCGCGCTTCATCGCGCCCAGCATACGATCAGAAATGTGCTGCAGGGGCATGTCCACGTAGCGAGCCACTTTTGGACACTCGGCGATGGTCTCGATGAGCTCATCGCTCCAGTGCGCAGGGTGGGTGTAGAGCAGACGAATCCAGAAATCGCCCTCGATGGCGTTCAGCGCACGCAGCAGCGTCGCGAGCGAATCGCCCCTTGTCGAGTCGACGGGGCTGCGGGGGTTGGGCCGTTGCCCTTCCCAGTGGTCCATCCCGAAATAGGTCGTGTCCTGCGAGATGAGATTCAGTTCCTTCACCCCGGAACGGACGAGCTGTTCCGCTTCCTTCACCACCGATTCGACGGTTCGTGAACGATGTTTGCCCCGGATTTTCGGGATTATACAAAAGGAGCACGGATGATTGCAACCCTCAGCGATCTTGATGTAGGCGGTGTGCTGAGGCGTGAGGCGAAAACGCGGGGTGTCAAAATCGGGAATGTAGGTAGGCGACGCCGTGACAAAGTTTTCGGAATGCGGGTCGGCATCCTTCGCCATGAGATCGCGGATCATGGGAGCGACCGAGGTGATCTGGTCCAGCCCGATGAACGCATCCACTTCCGGCATCAGTCCGGGGAGTTCCTTCGAAAATCGCTGAGAGAGACAACCGGCCACAATGATTTTCTGACGGGGCCGCGAGGTCTCGCGATCATCGACCGCCCCAAGGATGGTATCAACACTTTCCTTTTTGGCCTGGTCGATGAAGGAACAGGTATTGATGATGAGCACGTCGGCGAGTTCCGGGTCCGGCGTCATCATCATGCCCGCCTCCTGGAGGTGACCGATCATGATCTCGGAATCGATCAGGTTTTTGGCGCAGCCGAGCGAGACAAGGCCGACCGTAATTTTTCCGTCAACGGGCATGAGTGATACAGGTATAGAGTGAATAACCGGGGAATCCGGGGCCAAAGGTGCGCCATCTTGCCGCATTCGGCAAGCGGGACAAATGATAACCATTCCGAAGATGGGCGAATGCGAAAACCTCTTCTCGTAATTTTAAGGGACAGCCAATCTATTCTTACCCTCGACATCAAGAACCTCAACAT
>JAGNMT010000333.1 GCA_017991025.1 Verrucomicrobiales bacterium | reverse complement strand
CGGCCGCGGAATCCGGTAATGAGAATATTAAGCATGACAAAAAAGATTGCAGAGTGAGGATGGCGAAGAAATGGTGTTTGCGAAACAAATGACCGGTCGGCAGGGATCAGACCAGGCCAAGGGTCACGAGAATCGCGCGAAGTTCTTCCACTTTTTCGGCACTCATCTCCACCATGGGAAGGCGCAGCTTCGGTCGGCATTCGCCGACGAGACTGAGGGCCGCTTTAATTGGCACAGGGTTAGTGTCGAGTTTGAGGAACGCACCGAACAGTTCGGCATATCTGGAGTGGATTAACTCGGCATCGCCGACGCGGCCTTCGAGCATCGCTTTGGTGAGATCGGCCATGGCTCCGGGAATCAGGTTGGAGGCAACGGAGACGACACCGACTGCGCCAGCCTTCATGAAGTCGACCGTGAGAACGTCGTCGCCGGAGAGAATTTCAAAGGACGGGGGCAGGGCCGCGCGTAACTGACGCACTCGCTCCGTGACTCCGCCGGCTTCTTTGATTGCTCTGATGTTAGGGAAATCGGTCGCCAGTCTTACCACCGTCTCGATATCGATCTGAATATGGCAGCGTCCTGGAATGGAATAGAGCATGATGGGCAGCTCGGTGGACTGTGCGATGGCCCGATAATGCTGATAGAGCCCCTCCTGCGAAGGTTTGTTGTAATACGGCGTCACAATGAGCGCGGCATCCGCCCCGGAAAGTTCGGCAGCCTGGGTGAGGTCGATCGCCTCACGGGTCGAGTTCGAACCGGTTCCGGCAATAACAAGTCCGCGCTTCGCCGTCTGTTTTACGGCCATTTCCACGACGAGGTGGTGTTCCTCCGTTGATAAGGTGGCGGATTCACCGGTCGTGCCGACGGGGACAATCCCCTTGATTCCGTTTTTGAACTGCTTATCGATCAGCTTGCGGTAAGCATCGGGGTCTATCATACCCTTTTCATTGAAAGGGGTCACGAGGGCGGTATGGGCACCTTCAAACATGGGTATAGCAGGCTCCTGGCGGGTTCAGAATTAAAGCGTGGAAAGGGTTCCGGAGAAAGTGAATTCGGCGGGACCGAGCAGAGTGACGTTCTTGTAGGCACCCGATTCGTCCCGTGTAAATCCGATTTCGAGGGTGTCACCACCGGCAACGTCCACCTTGATGGGGGATTTCGCTCCCGTAAGCTCGTGGTGGATAATCGCGCAGGCGACCATTCCGGTGCCGCAGGCGAGGGTCTCGTCCTCGACTCCACGTTCGTAGGTGCGAATCGCGATGTGACTATCTCCCACAACTTTCGCAAAATTCGCGTTGGTTCCGGCAGGGGCAAAATGAGTGTGATAGCGGGTCGCTGCTCCCAATCGTTTTACATCGACGGCGGCGAGGTCGTCGACAAAGACGACGGCGTGCGGGACGCCGGTGTTGATCGAATGCACTACGTGTTCCACCCCGTCGAGATCGAGCGATTGGTTGAGTTTCAGGGCAAACGGCTCGCTCAATTGTATACGGACTTCGTCGCCGACAAATTCACCCTGGATAATCCCGGCGATGGTCTCGAAGGTCGTGGATTGAAGTTGATTCCCCCCCAGGAAATTCACAAAGCGTGCAAAACACCTCGCGCCGTTCCCGCACATTTCCGCCTCGCCGCCGTCAGCGTTATAGTAGCGCATACGAAAGGAGGCACCACTTTGGGCGGGTTCTACCGCGAGCAGGCCGTCGGCACCCACTCCGCGCTGGCGGTGGCACAGCCCGGCGATTTGTTCTTTGCTGAGATTCAGGCCGTTATCACGGTTGTCGAGAACGACAAAGTCGTTTCCCGCTCCGTTCATTTTCCAGAATGTGACCATCGGCTGCTCCCTGATTCGCGAGGTAAAGGTTAGACCGACTTGGTGGCCTCCACAAGCGGTTTGACGAAGGCTTCGATCCTGCTGGCGATGTCAGGCGACGTTCCGTGTTGTTCGATCTGGCGGACGATGGCACTGCCGACGACGACGCCGTCGGATATTTTTGCCACCGCCGCCGCTTGTTCCGGTGTAGAAATACCAAAACCGACGACGATTGGGACGCCGGTGTGCGCTTTGATGCCAGCAACGTTCTTTTCGATTCCTTCGGCGAGCGAGGTCTGTGCGCCGGTGACGCCTTCACGCGACACATAATAAATGAAGCCTTCGGCTGTTGCGGCGAGTTGCGGGATGCGTCCCTTCGCAGTGGTAGGGGCGATAAGGCGGATATGCCGCAGCAGACTATTCTCCGTCAGTTCTTTGTTCAGCGATGCTTCCTCGGGAGGGAGGTCGAGGAGCAGAATGCCGTCGGCCCCGGCCTCCGCCGCATCTTCGTGGAAACGGGTGAAGCCGTAGCTATAGATCGGATTCAAATAAGTAAAGATGACGATGGGAATCTCGGAGGTGGCGCGGAAACGCCGGATCAATTCGAGGACCCCTTTGGTTGTGGCACCGCCTTCGAGGGCCCGGTGTCCCGCCATCTGATTGACTATTCCGTCGGCCATCGGGTCGGAGAAGGGAACTCCCAGTTCAATCACATCCGCACCGGCGCGCTCGAGTGCAAACATAATGTCGAGCGAGCGATCCATGGTCGGATCCCCCGCACAAATGTAGGCTACGAAAGCCGATTTCCCTTCCGATTTGAGGGCGGCAAAACGTTGATCGATGCGATTTTTCTGAGTCATGAAAAGGGGACCAATATCGCCCCGAAGTTCAGTCGCGAAACCGGAAATCAGGGCGTTGAAAATGCCTTTCTGAGCCTGGGTGCTTCACTGCGCGGGGGCAAGCGCCTTTTCGATCGCTGTCTCAAGATCAGTGCCCCGGAGATTGGAGGCAATGATCTTTCCGCCTTTTCCAACGAGGAATGTCGCCGGAATTCCCTTAATCCCGAACTGCTGGGCGAGTTCATTCTCCCAGCCCTTGCCGTCGAAATACTGGGGCCATGGCATCTTGTTCTCGGTGGTAAATTTCTCCACCGCAGCCTTGTCTTCATCGAGGGAAATACCGACCACTTCAAATCCTTTGTCATGATAGGCGGTATACGCGGCAATCACGTTGGGCATCTCGGCGACGCAGGGGCCACACCAGGTTGCCCAGAAGTCGACGAGGATGACCTGGTCCTGCATTTTCGCGAGATCGATCTCGGCACCTTTGAGGTCGGTAAAAGCGATTTTCATCTCGTCGCCGACCCCGGGGAGATAAAGCTCACCTCCCAACTGGTCCAGGAACTGACCCACTTGGGCACTTTGCGGATGGGCGGCAAGGTCGGCCTTGACCCGTGTGATAAAGGCTTTCGCTTTATCTCGCTGATTGGACACGATGCTCGCTTCGATGAGTGGCTGAGTGATTTCTCTGATGAGCAAATCCAGGTTGGCTTCAGATCCTTTGTCCTGTGTCTCATAGCGTTGTTTTAAGAGATCGGGAATCGGACCAAACTCCCCGAGATTGGTATAGGCACCGACGAGTATGGAGAGTGCTTTATCCTTGTCTTCCGCTTTGGGGTTCTCGGTGAGGTAGGCCTGGATGGCTTTGATTTTCTGGTTTTCGAATCCAGATGATATCTCAAGCGCCTTTTGCGCCTGAAGTGTCGAGAACGAAAGGATAAGACAAAAGGAAAGGAGTGCTTTTTTCATGGTCGCTTAAGGGTATCGTAAACCTTAGCACAATTTGACGAAATCAATCGAGAACCTTGCGTCTTTTTCACTGCGGCCTGCCTGACGTGATCCCGGCAGTGGGGGGAGCGGGCGAGACTTCTTCGATCGGAATGAACTCATCGATCAATTTAATACGGGATTCCGGAACGGTCGGCCCGATCTCGGCTGATACGAGAGACGCCTTCAGCGTCGGGATTTCAAAGTCGATCTCAATACCGTTGGCGTTGAGTCTGCAGGGTCCGGGGTCGAGGCCCAGTATCTCGATCGGAATGCGAGTCATGAAGGGCGGTGATTCGGCGAGATTGGTGAGAAGTGATGCCCCCCGGGGAGTTTGCTCAAGGACCTCTAAATAGAGAATACCATCCTCGCGGGATTGTCGGGCATCGATGAGCTGTGCCGCACTGCTTGAGAGGCGTCCTTTGACGACGGCCTCGGCCTCAGGGCGGCCCTCGAAGATACGGACTGCGACTTCGACACTTTCAACCAGTGCCCGTTGCGGCGGAGGCGCATACGGTTTGATCTGACAGGAAACGGTCAGAAGCGGCACGAGCAGCAATAGAAGACGATGAGGCACAGGGGCGTTTAGTAAGTAAGTTTAAATAGTAAATAAAGCTGAATTTTATGGAAATTCATTAAGTATTATGCGACTCGTACCAAATACGGTGTTTCACCGATTGATTTCCGCCGTTCCCCCTCCTAGCTTCGATTCGCAGGGCGATAATCCGGTCCTCCGGAATCGCGCCCGTTTTTGCTCTACCATGGACTTCGACTGGATTGACTGCCATTTTGACCTCAAGACCATCACTCCTCTGGAGGTTGAGGAAGTATTTGAGGACCCGTTTTCGATTAAGCTCCTTCCTGAAACCGAGAATAGTGCTGCGGAGGCCCGCTATTTTACCCTCGGGAAAACAATCAATAACCGGCATCTGTTTTCGATCTTCTGGACTGACGGCAAACGTTATCGTGTGATTCTCTGTCGTGAAATGACAGAGGATGAAATTACATTTTACGAGCGGAAGAATGCGGAGTGGCTTTGAGACGATGCCCGAATCTGCCCCGTTGAACCCTCTTTAGTCCCGCACTTAACCCTGTTTACCCTGTGAAAATCATCGAACGCTGGAGTCAGATCCCCGATTTTGAGGACGAAAAGGAGGAATCTCTTTTCTGGGCGCAGCATTCTCTCGACCCTCGCTTGATGAATGCCTCGATTTTGAGGCAGAACGTTCGGGAGTCGACTACAATCACGCTGCGATTCGACCCTCAGATGCTCAGCCGCATCAAACGGCTCGCGAGACACCGTTATCTCAACTACCAGAGCATGATCAAGCAATGGCTCAGCGAGAGGCTTGAAGAAGAGGTTTCGAAGCAGAA
>JAGNMT010000332.1 GCA_017991025.1 Verrucomicrobiales bacterium | reverse complement strand
AGGCAATGTCCCCCCATTCCTTCTCGATAATATGATAACGCTGGATCCCGACGAGACGGGCCTTCTCCATTACCGGGGGTTGATTCGGACTTTCAGTGTGATGAATAACGATGGAAGTGATCCCGCCGCTGTGCTTTGTCATCCGGTCAGGAACCGGCTTTGTCCCCTCTGCCGACCAGCCCGACTGGGGAATCAGTGGAGCGATTTTCGAATCATCAGCGGATGTCGAACCAGCAAGCGCGGATACGAGAATAGACAAAAGATACCGGTTCAAAATGAAACCTGTGGCGGAGCTTGAATAGTTTTGACGTCCGGGAAGTACGACCGGCGACTTTAAAACGTTTCCCTTCGACCCGAATTATCGACTTTAATGCCGTAGGCTTTCGGATAGAACCGCTTCACCTCTTTAAGTGTGACCCGGGCCTCATCCTTTTGGGAACCATCATACCAACCCACAAAGACGAGCCAGAGTTTGGCACCGCTAAGAGAGGAGTAATCCGGAATCCAGAAAGTGCCGGAACTGAATCCCCGGGTCCTCCACTGGTCGGCGGCGGCATTGGCCGCCTTTTCGGTGGCTTCGGCTTCACAGGCGATGACCCACTTGGTTCCGTTCTGAAGTGGCAAGGCCTGACGTTCCCGGCCGCTCGAAGGATTGAGCCCGATAGCGGAAGCGACCACTCTATCAGGAGCCTGCGTTCCCTGTTCCGATAGGAGGGGCGATGCGGTCGAGAGTGCGGCGAATAGGATAACTAGAGATCTGAATCGCAGTTTCATAGCAATAAGGTTGCCTTTGGTTTTTTCGTTTGTTTATCCGCCCCGCCGGAGGGTCATGGGCGGAAATAAATGGAGGCTTCGGACCGGGTCACTGCGAGCAGCCTTCAACAGGGCCCGCGTCACATTCATCGAGTCCGGAATTCGTCGCGCAACTCGTGAAAAAGGAGGAGCCGACAGCGATGATGAGAATAAGAAGGAATGTGTGAAGTTTCATTGGTTTAACGAGTGCAATCAGTTTTAAAAAGTCCCCTCCGATGGTGGCGATTAAATGAGATTGCGTCAATAAATAACATTCCCGTCAGCACGCATCCCGCCAACTGCCACAGGGAGATCCACGCTTTCTGTATTTTCAAAGTTTCCCCGCCTACCAATAGACATAGTGCAAAAACCGCTCCTTGTCCTCGCGGGGGAGTTTTTCCACATCCTCGACGAGAAAGCGGTTTCCGTTGGTATCGGTCATCAACTTCCCGCTCTCGCCAAAGTCGCTCACACTGCCACCGGTCCAGCGCATCGTGAAGGTCATTCGTGTTTCGGCGGTTTCGACATCAAGGTCGAGATATCCCTGATCGAGTCGGAGGGCGTGAACTCGCGTGATAACCCGGAGAAGATAGCGCCGCTTCAGAGCCGTCTCAATGAGCGCTGCTGTTTCGGGCGACCAGTCCTTCAGATCGCGGATGATCCCCCACTCGCTGTCATCCCCCTCGGGAGACCAGTAGCGGACACTGAGGTATTTGTCAGGATGACTGGCCGGAAAGGCGCGGACAAAAAAGACGCGCACCGGTCCGCCCGATTCGTCGTCGCGCGAGGCGAGAAGTTGTCCGCTTTTTTCAAAAAAGCGCACCTGACCGGGCTCCAGCCACCGGATGGCCGGTCCCACCGGCGCGACGCTTTCCGATTCCCCGTTTTTCTCTTCCTCCGACTCCTCTGCATGAAAGAGCAGTTTATCCACGTTGGGATCCTTCGACACCTGCGTCTGGATTTTGACAAGGCGGGCGTAGATGCCGTCCTGATCGAGCAACGCCGCGTGACTGCCCGACTCGGCGATGCATCCGCGGTCGAAGACAAAAATACGGTCCGCATTTCGCAGGGTCGAGAGGCGGTGGGCGATCGCGATGGTGGTGCGCCCTTTTACAAGAACCGCGAGGGCCTCCTGAATGCTCTTTTCGGTCTCGGCGTCAATGTTGCTCGTGGCTTCGTCGAGCACCAGAATCTTCGGATCATAAAGCAGCGTTCGCGCGATCGAGAGACGCTGCTTTTCACCACCCGATAGACCGGATCCGCCTTCACCGAGGAGCGTTTCATAGGCGAGGGGTTTATTACAGATGAAGTCATGGGCACCGGCCGCCTTGGCGCGGGACAGGGCGGTTTCGATGGGGGTGTCGGGTGTGCCGTAGGAAAGATTCTTCCAGATCGTTCCCCGGAAGAGAAAGGAATCCTGTAGGACCACGCCGAGATGCTGCCGGAGATCTCTGAGAGCAAGATCGCGAATGTCGATGCCGTCGATTTTCACGGCTCCGCCCTGGGGATCATAGAATCGCCCTAGCAAATTCACCATCGTCGTCTTACCGGAGCCGCTGCGACCGACGATTCCGACCATCTCGCCGGGGGCGACCTGGAACGAAATGTCCTTCAGAACCGGCTGATTGACGTCGTAGCCGAAGGTCACCCGATCAAACTCAATCGCCCCGCGTTGCTCTTTCCACGGGACCGGCACTTGGGGATCACTGATAGCGACCGGGGAGTCGAGCAGCTCCATGACTCGTTTGCTGCCTGAAAGAAAACTCGTGAGCCAGGTCGTGAAGTTGGAGAGCGCTCCGAGCGGGGCATAAAACATCGCGAGATAGGCGAGGAAGGCGATCAACTCTCCAAGGGTCATCTCATCGCCGATGACGTCCCGTCCCCCGATATACCAGACAATGAGTCCGCCGAGGCTGAAGACGATCTGCATCGAGGCGGAGTATTTCGCATTGGCATATTCCACCCAGTTGCGCCAGTCCCGCAGGTACTCCGTTGCGTTCTTAAACTTTGTATTCTCACGCTCCTCCTGGGCAAAAGCCTTCACGACCCGAATCCCCGTGAGCATGCCGCTGAGGGCGACCATCTGTTTTGCCGATGCGTCCCAGAGCCGGTAATAGCGGGGGTAAACCTTTCTCCAGAAAACCCAGGTGCCCAGAAAAACGAGGGGAACGGGAATGAGGGTAAACAAAGCCAGCTTCGGATTGAGCCAGAAGAGCATCGCTCCGACGCCGACGAGTTGCCCGATCTGGAGGAGGAATCCGCCCGTCAACTGCTGCATCAGGCCGTGCAGCACCTCACTGTCATGAGCGACACGGCTGATGAGGGATCCGACTTCGTGGCGATCGTAGTAGGAGACCGCCATGTTCTGAAGCTTTCCGACCATCTGTTTGCGCAGATTGCAGGTGATACCCGCTCCGATCAGCGAAGAGAGGCGGCCTTTGATGACACCCACCACGGAGAGGAGCACCCGGGAAAAGGCGAGAGCGAGGACGACAACCAGAAGTGCCTGTTGCACCTCCACCGCCGAGAGGCTGCCCTGGTCCATCAGCAAATGATCGACCATGTACTGCTGCAACTTCGGGGGGACGAGTTCCGCGACGACACCAATCACCGTCAGGGCAATGACCATCAGTCCGCTCTTCGAATAGGGGCGCATCAACTCCCAGACGCGACCGAAGATCTTTCCTTTTTGTAGACAACGGGGACAGGTGTCGTGATCTTTGCCCAGCCGTAACCGGCACACCGGACAGGCCGGCGGATCGAAATGATGGTCCGCATCTGACACTGAATCATCTTCATCATCGGAACCCGCGCCCTTACCTGCAATCCTCTCGATCCGTCTGGATACCTTGTGGAATCGCTCGGAAAGGGCGTTGGAAAAACCGAGGAGATCCTGCCATTCCCCATTTATCTTGACCTGCAGGATTCCGCATCCAACGCAGGCCACGGTGCGCGCCGACTCGACGTCCGCGAGAGTGATGGACTCCACGACTGCCCGGCTTTCCTCCCTCACCACCGTGAGTTCCACCGGACCGCAAACCAGCCAGTGCTTCTCGCTACCGCCGAGCAGGGAGATGTCGGTATCAATAATAAAATCAGCCTGAGTGTCTGCGAAGTTTGGTTCAGCGGGCAGGGCTCCAACATATCCACGGAGGGACGGTGTAAGGGTATTCAATTCTTTGTAAATGAGGCGAGGCTCGTCAAAAACTAATCCGTGGAATCAGGAAGCCGGGTTATAAAAAGGATCCTATTTTATATAGCGAAAACCGGCCTGGGGCGATTCGGCGGACTTTTGCTGCGAGCCCGCGCCCTTTGAGCGCAGGCCCCCCCTACGCTTTCGACCGGCAGCGCAAATGCGCCGAAAAGGAACGCTGAGGAAGGGACGTTTTCGGGGAACGTAGGACGACCGATCCACTTTCCTCAGATGCATCCATTTCGCCTCCTCAATCACTCCCGCCACTTCGTCTGCCTCCTCGTTGCCGTTCGTCTGGCATGGGCTCCCCTGTCCGCCATCGGCGAGACTACACCCGGTCTGGTCTTTGAAGGCGGCGAAGGTCTCGGCAAGGGCCAGCATATCGTTTTCGTGACCGGAGAGGAATACTACCGTTCCGAGGAAGGCATGAGCCTCTTTGCCGGCCTTCTCTCCCGCCATCACGGTTTCAAATGCACGGTTCTTTTTGCGATCGACCCGGCCACCGGATTCATCAATCCCAATCAGGCGAAAAATCTCCCGGGACTAGCCGCTCTCGACAGCGCCGATTTGGTGGTGGTCTTCGCCCGCTTCCGGGAATTGCCGGATGCGGACATGAAACACCTCGTCGATTACATCAATGCCGGTAAGCCGGTCATGGGGATCCGCAACGCCACCCACGCCTTTCGATATCCGGCCGACAGCGCGAGTCCCTACCGAACCTGGGATTTTCGCAACGCGGAATGGCCGGGCGGATTCGGGCAGCAAATTCTGGGAGACACCTGGATCGCCCACTTCGGGAAATTTCAAAAAGAGTCGACCCGCGCCACGGTCATCGAATCCCGGAAAAATCACCCCGTCCTCCGCGGTGTCGCGGATACGATCTTCTGCCACACGGATGTGAATTCAGTGACACGACTGACCACCAATGACACCGTCCTTTTTCAGGGGCAGGTGCTGTCAGGGCTCCATCCGACCGATCCTCCCGTGACCGATGAACGCAAGGACGTCCGCATGCCCTTCGCCTGGT
>JAGNMT010000331.1 GCA_017991025.1 Verrucomicrobiales bacterium | reverse complement strand
TGAATCAATGCCAGGCCAAGAGTCAGGCTTTTGGTGGATTTATGAAGGATCAGGGCGAGGCGATCATTTTGCATCCGTTCGGGAGACAGTGTGTCGGCTGGAAGCATGCAGGTGAGATCGATATTTTTGAAGCGATCGAGGCGGTGAAGGCTGATTATCCTGTCGATCCGGAACGCATTATTCTCGCGGGATTCTCCATGGGGGGTGCAGGGGCTTGGCATGTTGGCGCGCATTACCGGGATCAGTTCTGCGGGGTTCACACCGGGGCAGGGTTCGCGGAGACAAAAGAGTATAACCGGTTGTTGCCGGAGAATTTCCCCCCCGACTATGAGCAGTTGCTCTGGAGAGTCTACGACGTGCCCAACTACGTCCGCAATTTCCTGAATGGGCCCCTCCTTTCCTACTCGGGGGAAAAGGATAAACAAAAGGCGTCGGCCGATCTCATGGCCAGGGAACTTGCGTCGGTGGGGCATACGCTCCGGCATGTGGTCGGTTCCGGAATGGAGCACCGCTACAATCAGGAGTCGGTCGACGAGATTCGGGTGTGGTTGACGGAGACCTGGGCGGCCGGTAGGAAGCGTCCGGCGCAAACGATCGAATGGCAAACGCCGACCCTGCGCTACGGGGGCTATGACTGGCTGCAATTTACCGGGCTGGAGTCGCATTGGCAGAATGCGCTGGCTTCGGCGAAATGGGATACCGGGAAAAACCTCATCACGCTTGACCTCAGCGGGGTAACGGCGTTTGAGATCAATACCGGGGCGGAGACTAATCTGGCAGGGGTCACTCTGAAGATGGGCGACCAAACGGTGACAGCGGAAGATCCCGGTTTCCCCGTCAATTCGCTTTCACTTTTCCGCCGGGAGGGCAAATGGACCTGGGGTGAGCCGGATCCGGGCGGAAAGAGACCCGGACTGCAGGGCCCGATTGACGACGCGTTCATGGATCGTTTTATTGTGGTCGCTCCTGAAAAGGCACCGCTCGACCCGAAAGTGGCGCGCTGGGTTGACTTCGAAGTGAGCCATTTCCGCGAGCGCTGGCGCACGCTCATGAGAGGCGACCTGCCCGAAAAAAAAGCCGATGACCTCGATTCGGATGACATCGCCGATGCAAATTTGATCCTCTGGGGCGATCCGGCATCTAATCCGGTCATGGCGGAGATGGTCGCGAAGCTGCCCGTCGTGTGGAAAGATGGGGTCTTTGTTTTTCGAGGAGAGACCTACTCCAGTAGCGAAAATGTCCCTGTGTTCATTTTCCCGAATCCACTCAATCCGAATCGATATGTGGTTATTAACAGCGGGCTGACGTTCCGGGAGGGACATGACAAGACAAACTCATTGCAGAACCCGAAGCTGCCCGACTGGGCTGTGATCGGCCTCGATCGTGATCCCGATGCGTTCGCTCCGGGGCGAGTCGTCAAAGCGGGATTTTTCGACGAGAGTTGGAAATAGGGAAGTCTGCGACATCATGCTTTGCCATTCCGGACATGATTATGAAACTCTGCGCAAACGATGGGAAATTGTCGGTGAGCGCGATGGACTTACGTTGAGATTACTGTGTGAGGCAGGGGGATATCCCGTAATCGTAATCGAAAATGCACGCGCCGCTGCCGGAGAATCGGGTGGTCTCTATATCAGTGCCGGTGTACACGGTGATGAGTGTGCGCCGGTTTGGGCGTTGTTGCAATGGGCGGAGAGTGATCCGCCGATCTTCCGCACTTCTCCGATTGTCATCTTCCCCTGTCTCAATCCGCATGGGCTCGTCGAAAACACCCGCCGTGACCATCGTGGTATCGATCTGAATCGCTGTTTTGAAAACACCGGTGATCCCTTGATCCGTGCCTGGCAGACGTTTCTCAAAGGACGCCATTTTGAGGTTGCCCTGAATCTTCACGAAGACTTTGATGTCGGGGGTATCTACCTCTACGAACTGGTCCGGGGCGCTTCTCCCGGCGATACACTTCTTGCTGCCTGTGAGGGCCTCATCCCGCGCGAGATGGCGAGTATGGTCGACGGATCTGACTTCCATAACGGGCTCCTCAGCCACTCCGGCGATCTTCAACAACTGGTAGAAGAGGAACTGGGCGGGGGATATCCCGAGGCAATTTTTCTGTTCTTAAACTACGCGGGAAACGCCTTCACTTTTGAGACGCCGAGCGAACTCGATTTACTCCTGCGCATCCAAACGCAGGAGGCCTTCATCCGGGCGGTCGCCCGGTGGGCGGGTGCGTGAGAGAATGCCTGCGTCAGCCGGAAACGAGCAAGTCTGCCTCAATTCTTCAACATTCCGCGGGCCACGAGATTGTTCAATCGCCGGGCGACCGAGACGACTCCATCGATGACTGCTTCACCATAGGTCCGTCCGTCTCTCGTGTCGATGCCGTGACCGGGGTCGAGCTTGCGCAGGCCTTCGAGAGCGGGGTCTTCGTGATGAAACAGTTCGACGAAGACGTATTCGAGTTTACCCGTTTTTGCAGCGGCGGCGAGGAGCGCCCCAATCCAGCCATCATCGGTGCTGAGGCATCCCCGCGTCGTTTTCGCCGAAGCGTGAAACATCCCCATTTCATCGGCGTCGGCAATCTTCGCAATGAGCGCTTCGTTTTCCGGAATACTGAGCGTTGAGTCACCACAGTGAGCGGCATCGACCATGATCTTGAAAAACTTGGTTCCCAGTTCGATGTTCGCTGCCTTTACGAATTCCCAGCACTTCTGTACATCGGTAAAGGTCTGGAACTCTCCGCCACGGAGAAACTCGATGTGCCAGTTTTTCACACAGCTGTTGGCGATATCGGCTTCCCGGTAGGCGCGACAATGGGCGCTGACGTTCTGAGCGACGGCAGCGGCGAAATCGGCACCCGTCTTGGGTGTGGCGCCGGGTTTCATCCACTCTTCGATCGAGGTGGAGGCAACTTGAGTAATTCCGTGCTTCTTCGCGACTTCGATGCCCGAAACGAGCATACCGACGACTGCATCTTCGTCGGCGGGATTCATCGGATCGGCGCCCCCTACCATCATGATGAGGTGAACCTGAAGCCCGAGAGCGCGGAGTCCGCTGATCAGATTGTCGGTATCGCCGGCATCGACTCCCGGGAAAACGGTGATCTGGGCGCTTTGAATTTTCACTGGCGAGGCAGCGGTCAGTCGCGTCATTTCCGAAACAACGAGGAGTTCGCCGTCATCGCCGCGCGGGAGTCGGCCTTCGCCGTCGGGAACAAGTCCGCCAACGAATTTGATATGAGTCGGGACAACACCCAACTCCACGGTTGTTTTCAAAGAAATAGTCTCAGCCATGGTATCAGTAAGGGAAGGAAATCGTCAGGTCGAAGCAGTATCCGGGGACTGGAAAAGTCCGTTAGGCCATCGCATGTTGCATGCTGCGCATTAGAGAAAGTTGCTCACCGACCTCGGTACTGATCTGGCGCCAGCGTTGAAGCGCCTCGCGCGATACCTTGATCTGACCACTTACCGCTTTCTCCAGCTCCTGATAGCTGTCACTGAGCTGCTGGGAGAGTTCCAGAAACGTGTCATAGACATCCTGACGAGTCGGGCACATGATCTTCCAGCTATTACCGCTGGCGATCTGGGCCTCCGCCTGGCCTTTCATCTCGCGCAATTCGGCTAGAACGATTTTTTCCTCCGGGACCCGGCGCAGGTCGGAAACCAGTCCCAGTTTTGAAAGGGTCCAGATAGCCCATTTTGTGGGATCCCACTGCCAGGGTTTGACCCCGTTGCGGTAGTCGTGCTGAAAGGAGTGGTGGTAGTTGTGATAGCCCTCCCCGAAGGTGGGAATGGCCATCAGCCAACTGTCGCGTGCGCTCGTGCTGGAGTCGTAGGGCTGATTTCCGATGGTGTGGCAGAGGGAATTGATGAGGAAAGTACAGTGTTGCACACAGACGAGACGTGTCACTCCCGAGATGAGGAACGCACCGAGAGCCGCCGACCATCCACCATAGAGGAATCCAATGATCGTAGGGAGAACCATACCGACGGTGAATCCGATGAGTTGATGATGTTTGTGCTGCCACATGACCAGCGGGTCTTTCTTGAGGTCGCCTACATTAGCGAGAGCGCGGGGGTAGAGCTTGAAGAAGATCCAGCCCATATGCGCCCAGAAGAAGCCGCGCGAGATACTGTAGGGGTCGTCGTCCACGTGATCGACATTTTTGTGATGCTCGCGATGGTCGGAAGACCAGTCGAGAGCCGAGTCCTCAAAGGCACTGGCACCGAAAAGCAGCGTGGTGATTTTCACCGCTCTGCCCGATTGAAAGGCCTTGTGCGCGAAGAGCCGGTGATAGCCGAGCGTGATGCTCATCCCGGTGGCGATAAAGTAGAAAACAAAAAGCCCGATCTGAAAGAAATCGAGGCCGAAGTGGTAGATATAAATCGGGGTACCGATGATCGCGGTAAAAAAGGTGACGATGAGAAAGATACTGGAAACCCAGTTGATGCGGTCGAACGGTATTTTTGGAATCATAAGGACGGTAGAAATTTTAGATTAATATGAAAGAATAAGCGCTCCGCCAATTAATACGAACGATTACCCCCGTGCGGGGGTGTTACCGCACGAGGGATATTAAGATATACAGTTCCCTTAAGGGCAGGCTATAGACTGCGGTGGCGCCTTTCGCCACGATCCCCGCGATCACCACGGTCTCCGCGATCGCCTCGGTCTCCGCGATCACCTCGGTCTCCGCGATCACCTCGGTCTCCGCGATCGCCTCGGTCTCCGCGATCGCCTCTGGGACGGCCACCGCCGCCACCGCCACCGCTTCTGCGGTCGTAGCCACCGCCGCCACCGCCACCGCCGCCACCGCCACGGGGACGGCCACCGCCGCCACCGCCGCCAGATTCACGGCGATCTTCTGCCTCGCGAACGCGCAGATTACGGCCGCCGAGGTCGGCTCCTTCGAGTTGGGCGACTGCCGCCTCCCCCATCTCACGACTGGAGAGGGTGACGAAGGCAAATCCACGTTGGCGACCGGTTTCCCGGTCGAGAGGCATGTGTAGGTCGACAATAGGCT
>JAGNMT010000330.1 GCA_017991025.1 Verrucomicrobiales bacterium | reverse complement strand
GTCCTTGCGTTCCGAAGGGCCGGGGCGGCAGGGGCTCAATATTCCGATTGCAGTGGTAGGGCTGATCTTTTAATGCCTCTTCCTGCAGGAGCGCGGGGAACTGCACGGACGCTGCCCGATCACCAACGGAGCCGAGGTGCTGGTCTTCGTGAGCTGGAGCATCGTAATCATGTATCTGGCGCTGGGGAAAGCGTTCCGGCTGTCACTGCTCGGAGTCTTTTCCATGCCGATGGTCTTTCTCTTCCAGCTGATTGCGATAGTCTATCTGCATTTCGCTGACCCGGGGCCGCGTCCCCCGGTTTCGTTGGATCCCTGGCTCGAACTTCATGCCGCCATGTCACTCCTCGCCTACGGGGCATACGGGCTGGCCGGTGTGGCCGGGGTTATGTACTTTTTTCAGGACAGGCAACTCAAGAGCCACCACCCCGGGCGGCTTTTTTATTCGATGCCTCCGATTCGTTATCTCGCGGATGCTCTGGTGCGTCTGCTCGTGATCGGGTCAGTGCTCCTGACTATCGGTATCGTCGCCGCTTTTTTTATGAAAGTGGTTCCCTCGGTGAGTCATCTGGTCATCTCCGGTGCGGTCTGGCTGGTCTATGTGCTGCTCCTGTCGATTCATTCGGCCAAAAGACTTCCCCCGAAACAGCTCTCCCTCTCTTCCATCGTGGCCTTCGCGTTTGCCTTGTTGACGCTTTCGTTCCTTTGATTTTTAACTTCAAATTCCCCTAACGGTGTCCATCTTTTGCCTTGGAGTGAATCATAAGACTGCCCCGGTTGAAATCCGGGAGCGGCTCGCTTTTGCCGAGAAGGCGGTTCCTCATCATCTCACGGAAATCTGCGGCATCGGCAATATCTCCGAGGCGGTCGTCCTTTCGACCTGCAATCGCGTAGAAATCTATGGCGGTTCCCCTGATCCCGCCGCCGCGCTTGATAAACTCGTTGATTATCTGGAAGGACATTTTTCGGTGGCTCCGGGGGAAGTGGAGTTCTATCGGCACGAGGCGGAGGCGGCAGCACAGCACCTTTTCGAAGTCACGAGCGGACTCGATTCCATGGTTCTGGGCGAGACAGAGATTTTCGGGCAGGTGAAGAGTGCCTACGCGACGGCCCTGTCGGCCGGGACGACGGCGAGAAAGATGAACAAACTCTTTCAGCAGTCTTTCACCGTCGGCAAGCTGGTTCGAACAAGCACTCGTATTCAACAGGGTTCGACCTCGGTCGGATCGGCGGCGGTGGATCTCGCGGAGAAAATTTTCGGGCAACTCGACGGCTGCCGGGTCATGATCATCGGGGCCGGTGAGATGAGCCGCACGACGGCGCAGAGCCTGCTCTCGCGCGGGGCGAAGAGCATCATCGTTTCGAATCGTAGTTTCGACAAAGCCGAGGAACTTGCCGCTGAATTGAAGGGGAGAGCGGTGCGTTTCGATGACTGGGAAAGCTGCCTTGATGAGGTCGATATCATCGTCTCCTCGACATCGGCACCTCATGCCGTAGTGAAGCATGAGATGATCAATCGAGTCATGGCCGGCCGTCGCGGGCATTCGCTTTTCCTCATCGATATCGCGGTGCCCCGGGATATTGAAGATGAGGTGAACACGATCGACAATGTATATCTGTACAACATCGATCAGCTCCAGCAGATTGCGAGCGAAGGCAAAACCCGTCGTGAGAAACAGATCGCCGTATGCCGGGGGGTCATTGAAGAGTTTTTGAAGGAAAAAGGAATTGAAGCTCTCGCGGGATTGCCTGAAGGACGAAGTGGTGGCGCATCGGAACGAAATCAGCCGGAACCGTCGAGCCGCCCTCTTACGAATCCATGAGCCAACTTTTGATCCTAGGCACAAGGGGGAGCGAACTCGCGCTCGCCCAGGCGAGTATGACACGCGCCGCACTCGCGGCAGTCGGCGTCGACTGCCGCATCGAGGTGATCCGCACCATCGGAGACAAACGCCCGGACCTGAAGCTCAGCGAGTTCAGTCAAGGGGAGAATCCGGTTGTGGATAAAGGCATCTTCACGAAAGAACTCGAAGAGGCGCTCCTGAAGCGTGAGATCGACTTTGCCGTGCACAGTTTGAAAGATGTGCCGACCGAACTCGGACCGGAATTTGAAATCTGCGCGACCCTGCCGAGGGCGGATATCGCCGATGTTTTTCTCACGACTCAAGAGGGTCTCGGCGATGACCTGACCCTCCTGGATGGCAAGGTCATCGCGACCAGCGCCGTTCGCCGGGCGCGTCAGCTCCAGTGGCTCTGCCCGGGCGTCTCGGTCGTGGACATTCGGGGCAATGTGCCCACACGGATCCGGAAATTGATTGAGAGCCAGGAATGGGACGCCATACTTCTCGCGCGTGCCGGGATCGAGCGATTAGGGATTTACACGCCGGGGAATGGCAGTTTTGACTTTGAAGGAACGACCGTTTTTGCCCGAGAGCTCGATACGAGGATTTTCCTCCCTGCCGCCGGGCAGGGCGCTGTCGGCATGGAAATTCTAAAAGACAACCACGCGGCCCGCGAGGCCCTTGCGAAGATCAACGACGCCCCGACCTTCTGCCGTGTCACCGCCGAGCGCGCTTTTCTGGGACTACTCAAGGCCGGGTGCCAGACGCCGGTAGGAGCCCACACCTGGTTTGAAGACGACGGCGCCTCGCTCGCGATGGCGGTGCGAGTGTTTGATGAAGGCACGCCGCTTGCTGAACCCTTTGTCGCGGAAGTGCGGGGTGAGGCGGCGTCACCGGAGTCCCTCGCCCTGCAGTTGATGAATTTAAAGAACGAAAGAATATCCTGACATGAGCAAAAAAACAGGAGTCTGTTATCTGGTCGGGGCGGGACCGGGAGATCCGGGGCTGATGACACTGCGCGGCAAAGAGTGCATTGAGCTGGCCGACGTGATCGTCTACGATTACCTCTCGAACGCCGAATTTCTGCAATGGGCGAAGCCCGGAGCCGAAAAGATCTACGCCGGTAAAAAATCCAAAGATCACGCCATTCCCCAGGGCGGGATCAATCAGCTTCTCATCGACAAGGCGAAAGAGGGAAAAATCGTGACCCGTCTCAAGGGCGGTGATCCGCTCATTTTCGGGCGCGGCGGAGAGGAGGCGGAGGAACTCCATGATGCGGGAATTCGCTTCGAGTTTGTCCCCGGGATTAGTTCCTCGATTGCGGGCCCGGCCTACGCGGGCATCCCGGTGACGCATCGGGATCATTGCTCCCAGCTCACCATTTTCACCGGACACGAAGACCCGACGAAGGAAGAGTCGTCAATGGATTACGCCCAGATCGCAAAAGCGCCGGGCACGAAGGTAATGTTGATGGGGGTGGAACGACTTCCCGTCATTACCGCTGAGATCATCAAAGAAGGCGGAGATCCGAAGATGCCCGTGGCGCTCGTGCGCTGGGCCACAACTGGACAGCACCGGACCATCACCGGCACGCTTGAGACGATTGCAAAGGTCGCCGAAAAGGAGGACTTCAAGGCACCGGCCGTCGCCGTTTTTGGAACGGTCGTGAATTGCCGGAAGAAACTGAACTGGTTCGAGAACCGCCCATTGCGCGGCAAGCGGGTCGTGGTGACGCGGACCCGAAACCAGGCCAGCGAGCTGAGCCGAAGCTTGCGCGAACTCGGGGCCGATGTGCTGGAAATGCCGACGATCCGGATCGAGCCGTCGCAGGGGGAAGAAGCGAAAGAGTTCGCCCGCCTCGTCGTCGATGCCCACACCTACGACTGGCTCATCTTCACGAGTCCGAATGCGGTCGAGTTTTTCTTTAACGCGTTTTATATGATCCGTTCCGACGCCCGGGAACTCGGTGGTGCCCGCATCGCGGCAGTTGGACCGGGAACCGCTGCAAAGTTGAAGGATTACCACATTGGCACCGATCTGATGCCGCAAAAGCATGTCGCGGAAGCTCTTGCCGAGGCATTCGTAAAAGAAGTCGGCTCAATTGAAAACTCGACGATGCTCTGGGTTCGGGCGAAAGGGGCGCGGGATGTCATTTCATCGAAGCTCAGTGCTGCAGGGGCTATTCTTGATGAAGCGATCGCCTATCAGACCGTAACGGAAACGGAGGATCCGACCGGCGCGGTGAAACGCTTCAAGGAGGAAGGGGCTGACATCATCACCTTCACGAGTGCCTCGACCGTGGAATGTTTCCTGGATCTCGGTCTTACGATTCCCGATGAAACGGCGATTGCGAGTATCGGCCCGGTCACTTCCGAAGCTCTCGTCGAGAATGGATATGAGGCGGATCTCGAAGCGAAAACTCACGATATTCCCGGCCTCGTTGCGGCGGTGATGAAGCTGGCGAAAGAAAAGGCCTTTGGTGACGAGTGAGGGGATGGGGCTCGCGAGAAATGAGAGTCGTCGTGAGAAACGAATTTTCAAAACGTGCGACGACTAACTGATCTGGTACTGGGCAAAAAAGCTCGGTGGCGCGCTCTTGGTGTCGCGCCCGAGCCATTTCAAGAAGGATGAAGCGGCCTTCCCGGATGAGTTCGCCGTGAAGCTGCGGGACTTGAATCTTGCGCCGGGGACCCATGCCAAGGTTTGGGTCATGGATGAGGCCCGACTCGGGCTGCACACGATTTTGCGCAAAATCTGGAGTACAATCCCTGCGAGCAGTTCTGGGACCTGATCAAAGACGAACTCGGCAACCATGTTTTTGCGACCATCGAAGCATTGCGGGAGGCGCTCCACCCCATCCTCCGCCGTTGGTGGGAAGACTTGCGGCGCGTCCTCGATCTCGTCGGCAGGCCGTGGCTGAGCGTTGAAGCAAACGCTTCGTCCAAAATATAATTATCTAAAACTAATTTTGGTTTCGTATAAGAGAGCGGTGCAGACCAACGAAAGGATGAGGAACTGGCGGATCATCCCATGTGAGCGCGCGCTGCCGATTTCTCCTACACAGCATCGACGTAGGACGCATGCCTCTCTATTTCCGGCGGAAGCGGACGAAGTAGTTTTCTTTCAGGATATCGGTGACTTCCGCCGTCTTTTCAAATCCTGCTGCTGAGAGTTCAGACTCCACCAC
>JAGNMT010000329.1 GCA_017991025.1 Verrucomicrobiales bacterium | reverse complement strand
ATATTGGCCTCGGGCGTTTTGGCGAGTTCGCCCAGCTCGGAGAGGGCGTCGGAGACACGCTGGTCTTCTTTGAGAAACTCGGGAAAGCCGCAGAGAATCCGTCCGGCAAGGGAGATGTCGCGCGTTTCCACGGCGATGCCCGAAGACTTCGTGAAGGCCTGAATGATGGGAAGCAGCGAGTAGGTCGCCAGAGCGGGGGCTTCGTCAGTCTTCGTGTAGAGGATGGTGGGTGCGTTGGACATGGTCAGTGGAGGCGTAAGGATGGACATTTTACTCGAAAAGAGAAGGGTGCCTCATACCCCACTGAAAGGCCAAAATCAACAAAGAGGGCACAAAGTTCCCTTTTCACGGCCCCGTTTTCGGCCAGAGTGAGCGTCCCATGGCAAAGTCTCCTGCTTTTGAATTCGCCGTCGGCGAGCGATTCCGTCCCGACTTCGAGGCCCTGTCGGCCATCGAGGTGCAGGTCATTCTCTCACTGACGGCAAAAGAGGAGAACATATCGCAGACGGCGTTGGCAAAAAAGATCGGCGATGCCGGATTCCGGAACGAGAAAGGGAACCGTTACCTGCCGAACGACATCAAGGAGACACTCGACAGATTGAAAAAGAAGGGGTTCGCCATCCTTCAGGAGGGTCGTGGATGGGAAATCCCGAAACGGATCGGCAATCTGGTCATGGGATTCGCGGCTCAGTCGCCGGAGCACGCCTCCGCCCTGCAGAACATCCTCGAATGGGAGTATTTCGACCATCGGAACGCCTACTTTCGCAGCTCGTTCATCCGGCGTTCCGCCGCGCAGATCAACGGCGAGGCAAGAGCCTACTACTACACCGGACGTGCGAAGGAGTTGGAGGTGAAAATCCGTGAGGCGGAGCGCTTCGGGTTGCCGATACCGGATTTGAATTTCATCGTCGAGCCGCTCCATCACGGCCTCTTTCTGAAAGTGCCGCTCGAACTCCGCACTTTCGTCATTTCCAATGCCCTGGAGTTAGACCTCGCCTCGCTGACACCCGTCGATGAATTGATCGCCTACGCGCTCAGTGACACAGACATGAGGCGCCAACCCGAGGTGATGCGAGCCGCGGCCGAGGCACAGATGATGCGGGGTGATCTGAGCGCGGCGGAGGAAATCGCGGAGATCCTCACCGCAGGTGTCACGGCCGCAAACGAAAGCAGCATCGAGGCCCTTTACGAAGCGACCTCGGTTCGGGCGAGTCTGGATTTTTGTCAGGGCAATCTCGAAGAGACGATCGCCGGCTACGGGAAGAGCCTGACCCTCTGGAAAAAATCGACCCGGAAACGCAAGGCCTGCCCCCGGGGTCTCGGAGGACTATTTTACCAGTTGGCTCTCTGCCGACGCGCCGCCGTCGGCGATTTCGAGACGGCGATACAGGCCGGAGCCTGGGGCCTGGAACTCAAGGAAAGCATCAACCACTACTTCCTCTCCTTCGGAAACAGTCTCGTTGAATGTGTTTCTGGGAAGCTGGAGGCCACCAAAAAGCTGGTCGAATACCGGCACCCGACCTACCGGAAGACGGCCAACTGTCTCGAGGCGATCCTTTTCGCGATGCTGGCCCGCCTCTCCCTCTCGCCGCAGAAGATTCTCGTCGAGTGGGTTCCCGTGCTGGACGGCTTTGCGATCATGGCGGAGAAAAACGGGTACTTCGCCCTCGCCCTCGAATGCCTGAGCCTGCGGGCGACGCTGGAGGAACGCGGGTCCAAGGCGGCATTGGAAAAAGCCGCGAAGCTTCGCCTCGACCATGGTCTGGGAGGGTGGGCGGTTTTTTCCACGGCCCTGTCCCCGTCAGAACCCTGGGAAATGGAGCTCATCGCTCTCGAACAGCTCGCGGCCAAGCACGGCGGCAAGGGAAAGCCCGAACCTGTCGCCGCCAAAAGTGCCGGAGCGCGAAAGGAGGTGATCTGGGTCTTCAACTCCTTCGACCGGGATGGCCGGGACCCGGAATTCTGGACCCTGCAACCGATTGAGCGCTCTGTCGCTGCCAACGGGAAGGTCTCCAAAGGCCGGAACATCGCCCTGAAACGCCTCAGAGAAAAACCCGACGAGGTTCCCTCTCTGACCGATCAGGACAAGGCGATCTGCCGACACATCAAGCACGATCGTGGCGACTACTATCACCGGGAATCCTACGACATCACCTCACCCAAAGTTCTCTTTGAGCTGGTCGGTCATCCCCTCGTCTTCGGGGATGATGAAGGAACCCGTCACGTTTCTTTCCGGCGCGGACGTTTTCGACTGGAGACCCATGAGCTGCCGGACGGGGCTTTTCAGATCCGCCTCGAGCCGGGTTTGCGACGGGAGCAGACCTTCCTCATCAAGCGGGAGGGTGACACGGGATACGCGCTCTACGAGCCGAATCCCGCGATCAAAGGCATCGCCGCCGTCCTCGGGGAGGAGTCCTCGACGAAAATGCCCGCTGCGGCCAAGGAGCGGTTTTTTCACGCCATCTCGACCTTTGCCGGGGACATCGACATCGCGGCGGACGGCGACTCCTTTGCCCTCGTCGCCGCCTCCGACCCGGGCCTGAGACAGATCGATGCCGATGCGACGATCCGTCTGCGCCTCGTTCCCGAGGGTGAGGGCCTCGCGGGGCGTATGCTCGTGCGTCCGATTGAGGGCAGTGATGCCATCTTTGCCCCCGGCGGGGGAAAGGAAATCGTCTTCGGGGTCGTGAAAGAGGAACGTCTCCAGACGAGGCGCGACCTCGCCACCGAGCGGGCGGCGGCGGACAGTTTTATTGCCGAATGTCCCTCCCTGCGCGACAGCCGCGGGGAATTGGCCGACCTCTGGGAGTGGCGATTTCCGAATGCCAACGACTGCCTCGAACTCCTCCGTGATCTGCATCCGCTGCGCGAAAAGGGCATCGTCCTCGAATGGCCAAAGGAGGAACCCTACCGTCTCCATGGCGTCGCGACGACGGCAAACACAAAACTCTCTCTCGGCAGTGCCGGCGACTGGCTCACTGCCTCGGGCGAAGTGACGATCAATGAGAATCTCGTCCTCACAATGCGACAACTCCTCGATCTCGTCGCGAACATGCCGCGCGGGGCCGAATTCGTGGAGCTCGGCGCGGGGCAATTCCTCGCCCTTGAGGCCGATTTCCGCCATTACCTCGAAGACATGCAGGCCCTCGCCCAACCGGGCAAAGGCGATATCCTGAAGCTGCCCCCGCTCGCGGCCCTCGCCCTCGAAGAGTTTGTCGAAAAAACCGGCTCATCGATCCGCAGCAAGACCTGGAAGGAATGGATCGAACGATTCCGCTCCGCTAAAGATCATGACCCCGAAGTGCCCGCGACGCTCCAGGCCGATCTGCGATCCTACCAGGTCGAGGGCTACCGCTGGCTCAGCCGCCTCGCCAAAAGCGGGGCCGGAGCCTGCCTCGCCGACGACATGGGTCTCGGAAAGACCGTCCAGGCGCTCGCCCTGCTCCTTGAGAGGGCTCCGGGTGGACCGGCTCTTGTTGTTGCCCCCACCTCGGTCGCTGCGAACTGGCTCGAGGAGACCATCAAATTCGCACCGACCCTGCGTCCTGTCATTTTCGGCGCGGGCGACCGGCAGGTTCAGCTCACCGGGGCAGGGCCGTTTGACCTTGTCATCTGCACCTACGGATTGCTCCAGCGCGAGGAGGACGCCCTCGCGAAGATCCAGTGGCACACCGTCATCCTCGACGAAGCCCAGGCGATCAAAAACAGCGCGACGAGCCGCTCCCGCGCGGCACGCAGTCTCCAGGCCGACTTCCGTCTCGTCACGACCGGCACGCCGGTGGAGAACCGCCTCTCCGAGCTGCACACGCTTTTTCGTTTTATCCTTCCCGGTTACCTCGGTTCGTGGGATCATTTCCGGAAGAACTTTGCCGACCCCATCGAGCGGGATCGCGACCCCGTTGCCCGTGATCGCCTGAAACGCCTCATTCAGCCCTTTCTCCTGCGCCGTCTCAAGTCGGGTGTGCTGCGCGACCTGCCCTCACGAACCGAGATCAATCTCAGCGTCGAACTCGGGGAAGCGGAGGCCGCCTTTTACGAAGCGCTCCGCAGCCGCGCCGTCGAGGAACTCACCGCCGGGACTAGCGCGAAAAAAGCGAAGGAAGACCCCGGCAAAAAGGCCTTCCAGATCCTCGCCGAACTCACCCGCCTGCGCCGAGCCTGCTGCCATCCCAGCCTTGTCGATCCGAAGGTGGGAAATACGATCAGCAGCGCCAAGCTCGCGGCTTTTTCCGAGACGGTGGAGGAAATCCTCGCGGGTCGGCATAAAGTCCTCGTCTTCAGCCAATTCGTCGATCACCTCGCCATCATTCGCGCGGAACTCGATCGCAATGGCATCACCTACCAGTATCTCGACGGCTCGACGCCGGTGAAAAAACGCAAAGAAGCCGTCGATGCCTTTCAGCGCGGAGAGGGGGACGTTTTCCTGATTTCCCTTAAGGCGGGCGGCTTCGGCCTCAATCTCACCGCCGCCGACTACGTCATCCACATGGACCCGTGGTGGAATCCGGCGACAGAGGATCAGGCCTCGGACCGCGCCCACCGTATCGGCCAGACCCGGCCGGTCACGATCTACCGTCTCATCACCAAAGGGACCATCGAGGAAAAAATCGTCTCCCTTCACCATCAGAAACGCGAACTCGCCGAGTCGCTTCTTGCCGGATCAGAGGACGCCAATGTCAGGCTCTCGCCCGAGGATTTGCTGGATTTGATTCGGGATTAAGGGCGTAGGGGAGTTTCAGGTTCCAGGTTCATTCATGTAGATTCGTGATCGAAATCATTTTCGCCCATCGGTAGTACTCCGATGCTGAACTAGTGAAGAGGTTTGGTCCACGAATGGGTACGAAAAAATATTCGTTTGGGTGACCAAAGGACCAGGATGGAAACGATTGGCAACCGATTACGGTGGTGTTAAACTCTCTCCGAATGAAACTCGAAGAACTCGCCGCAGAAGCCGCTTTGCTTAATGAGGAATCGCGGGCTTCCCTCGCCTCCCTGCTGCTCAGAAGTCTCACCCCTCCCGTAAGTGACATCCCGGATGG
>JAGNMT010000328.1 GCA_017991025.1 Verrucomicrobiales bacterium | reverse complement strand
TGATGAGCAGTATCTTCACGTCGGCGAATTTGAATCCAAGCGTTTCGATGCTGGCTCGAATCAGCGGCACCGACTCCTCAAAACTGCTATTGATGAGGATGTGCCCCTCCGGCGTGGCGATAAGATAGGACGCAAGATCTTTCGAGCCGACATAATAGAGGTTCCCGGCGATCTTGTGCGGCGGGAATGGTTCCATCCAGCCCGCCGGCTGGTCGGCCAACGCGGTGATTGAGAAAAAGAGAATGAGAACGCCAAACTTCATGGAAGAACATCATCGCCATGCAGACTCTTCTCCGCCTCCATCTCCCGCAAATCCGCAAGGATCTTCTCAATCTGCTCGAAGTGCTTGAGGGGTAGCCTGCGGCGCTGGTGTTTGTTCCAGAGCACCTCACGAAGCGACTCCATGACGGACAACGGAAGCATCTCGTGCTGATTCCAGTCGGGGTCGGACTTGAGCGTTGAGTAAAAGACCCACTTCCCGGCGTGGTGAATTGCGCGATAGAAGATCGGTTCGCCGTCCTCGGTACGCTCGTGCCATTCGTGTTTTGTCATAATTGTCCCAGCACCTCTTTGAGAGTGGCGATACATCGCTCATTCTGGGGCATCGTGCCTACGGAAATACGAACCCATTCGGGGAGCTTGTAACTCCGCATCGCCCGGATGATGACTCCCCGTTTGAGCATCCCGGAAAACACCGCATCGCCATCGCCGACTTTCACGAGGATGAAGTTGGCGAAACTGGGGACATACTCAAGCCCCATCTCGCTGAATGCGTTCTGAAGAAAGACAAGACCCGCGTCATTCAAATCGCGGGTGCGCTGCTGGTGTTCGTCATCCCCGAGACCCGCGAGGGCACCGGCCTGGGCGATCGAGTTGGTGTTGAAAGGCTGGCGGCATTTTTGAAGCACCTTCGAAATCTCCGGGGTCGTGAGACCGAATCCGATCCGCAAACCTGCAAGGCCCTGGATCTTCGAGAACGTCCGCATGATCACGACATTGCGCCCTTCGCGGATGTATTTCAGCGTGTCCGGCGCATCGTGAACGAACTCGTAGTAGGCTTCGTCAAAGATGACCATGACATGATCGGGCACCTTCTCCATGAAGCGATCAATTGCCTCCTGCCCCACGAGCGTGCCAGTCGGGTTGTTCGGGTTGGCAATAAAAACCATCCTCGTCCGCGGGGTGATCGCCGCAGCCATGGCCTCAAGGTCGTGCACGAACCCCGGATCAGGAACTTCAATCGTATCCGCCCCGAAAAGCGTCGCCATCAGCTTGTAAACAACAAAGGCATGCTGGGCGGCGATGACATTGTCCCCAGGGTTGAGAAACCCATGGCCAACCAGTTCGATAATTTCGTTTGAGCCGTTGCTGATGACCACATTGTCACGATCAAACCCGAACTTCTCAGCGATTGCCGTCCTGAGTTTGTACCCACCGCCATCGGGATAGATGTGAACACCCTCCGCCGCCGCCTTCATCGCGACTATCGCCTTCGGCGAGGGGCCGAGAGGATTTTCATTTGAGGCCAGTTTGATGATATCGGCCGGATTGAGCCCCAGTTCCCTGGCAGTCTCTTCAATCGGCTTCCCCGGATCATATACAACCAACCCATCCAACCAGGGATGCGCTTCTTTAACAATGGATGACATATCAAATTTACGTTAATCGTATAATAAAAATCCCTTAATCACTGAACCCCTCAAAGCTTTACGCTAATCGCCGCACTCGCGGCTCGGGCTTTCTCCCTTGCTTCTTCAATACTCCCCCCGCGCGCCACCACGACGCCCATGCGCCGTCTGCCCGCCACCTTCGGTTTTCCGAACAGGCGAATCTGAGTATCGGGTGCCTCGAGGGCCCGGTCAAGGCTGCTGTACACAACCGAGGTCGAGCTCCCCTCAACAAGTAAGACGGCCGAGGCCGAGGGACCGTGCTGACGGATATTCGGAATGGGCAGCCCAAGAATGGCGCGGGCGTGGAGGGCAAACTGAGAGAGATCCTGCGAAATCATCGTGACCATGCCGGTGTCGTGTGGCCGGGGGGAAACTTCGGAGAAGATGATGTCGTCCCCTTTCACAAACAGCTCGACCCCGAAGATGCCCCTTCCGCCAAGATTATCCGTCACGGCGCGGGCGTAGTCCTGTGCCTTTTCGCGGGCGGTGGCGCTCATCGACTGCGGCTGCCAGCTCTCGCGATAATCCCCGTCGATCTGAATATGGCCGATCGGCTCGCAAAAGGAAGTCCCCCCGACATGCCGGACCGTGAGCAGGGTGATCTCGTAATCAAAGTCGACAAATCCCTCGACGATAACTTTGCCTTTCCCGGCGCGCCCGCCTTCCTGGGCATAATGCCAGGCGGCATCGATCTGATCGGCGGTCCGCACCGTGCTCTGGCCCTTTCCGGAAGAGCTCATGATGGGTTTGACGACGAGAGGCAGGCCGATCTCCGCGACAGCGGCGCGGTATTCCTCCTCTGTCGCGGCGAAGCGGTAGGGAGAAGTCGCCAGCCCCAGCTCTTCGGCGGCGAGGCGGCGGATACCCTCGCGGTTCATCGTCAATTGCGTTGCCCGCGCCGTAGGAATGACCGTCGTAACACCTTCGCGCTCCAGTTCCGCAAGCGCATCGGTCGCGATCGCCTCGACCTCGGGCACGACGAGATGAGGTTTCTCCAGCTCAATGACCGCCCGCAGCGCCGCTCCATCGAGCATCGAAAGGACATGAGAACGATCCGCCACCTGCATCGCCGGGGCATGCTCGTAGCTGTCGACCGCAATCACCTCAACGCCGTAGCGCTGGAGTTCGATAACGACTTCTTTGCCGAGCTCTCCCGACCCGCAGAGCATCACGCGGGTCGCTTCGGTGGTAAACGGAGTTCCTATGCTTGCCATGGCGCCAACCTAGGAGAGGCTTGAAAAATTCCAAAACGAAAAATCCAAAATTTGACACCACCCATCACTGATGGTAAATCGCCATCATGGTAAAAACACAAGTTCAGATTCCCGATGAACTTTTTCGCGAAGCGAAAAGGCTTGCTGCGGAAAATGAAATGAGCTTTGCCGAGGTGGTGCGACGGGGGCTGGAGGAGATCATTCGCCATCATCCGCCGGGGAGAGGGAAAGCGGAAACCTGGACCGTACCCGAACCCTTTGACTTGGGTGATACCCTGGCCCCGGAGGAGGAATGGACCGCTCTCTGTCACGAGTAAGCCTGATACCTGATGTTGAGCTTCGACACCAATCTTGCCGTTCATGCCGCCAACACGGCCTCGCAGGTGCATGAATCGGCTCGAGACTTCATGCAATCTCTCGCTTCGCGACGCGATGTGGCGGTGTGTGAACTGGTTCTCGTGGAGCTCTACCTGAAGTTGAGAAACGAGAAAATCTTCACCCGCCCTTTGACCGCTCCCCAGGCGGCGGCGGTGTGTCAGGCCTACCGCAAAAATCAGGCGTGGATGCTGATCGAGTCGGCCGCGGTGATGGAGAGTGTCTGGGCACAAGCCGCTCAAAAGGGAATTGCCTGCCGCCGTATCATCGATCTGAGACTGGCCCTGACATTACGACACCACGGAGTTACGGAATTCGCGACGACCAACGAGAAAGACTTCAAGGGACAAGGGTTCGTGAGAGTTTGGAATCCTCTGGCGGGGTGAACGGGGTGTTATTCCCCCTTCGGTGCTTTGGAGCTTGCAATATGTCCACCTATTCCCAATGGCTCATCCTCCTCCGGGTTCATCTGCGGATGCTCAGAATCAAAACGGCCGTCGCCGCGCGCCGATCACGACTAATGACACTGACGATCACCGGGTTCCTCGTGGGCTACATGGTGGCCGCCTACTGGCTCTTCAGTGAGGGGTTGGGCTACGTCTCAGCCCTCCCCGCTGCCGGAGCGCTCCTCAGTGACCGCCTCCTCTACGTGCTGTTTTTCTGCTTCATGATGATGCTGGTTTTCTCCGTCGCGGTTACGGCCTACATCTCACTCTACCGAAACCGCGACACCCGCTGGCTCCTCACTCTGCCCCTGTCACACCGGACGATTTTTCTCTGGAAATGCTTTGAATCGGCCACGTTTTCCTGCTGGGGATTAATTTTTATTCTCGCGCCCCTCCTCGTTGCCTTTGCCAGAATACGGCACGTCTCTCCGGAATTTTTTCTCAAGACAGCCGTTGTCCTGATTCTCTTTCTCGCTCTCGTCAGCACCCTCGGTGCCCTCCTCCTTATCACGGCAGTGCGCTGGTTGAACCGTCGGCAAATCGTCATCGGCATCGGTGTCATCGCTCTTTTCCTCCTAGGCTCCGCCCTCTATAACGGCCTCAAGGACAGGCAAATCGTGCAGGAATCCGGTCTCAGTGCGGCACTCACCTTCCAGCGCGTCCTCCACCATACCAGTATCGCGGTCAATCGAGGCATGCCGAGCACCTGGATCGCCGGCACCATCATCGACTGGACACGTCCCTATCGGCACTTCGGTAACGTTCTTTATCCGACCCTGCTCCTAAGCCATGCGCTCATGGCGGTCTTCCTGCTATACAGCGCAGGCGGCCGATGGTTTTACCGGTCCTGGAACCTCTCGCTCCAGCATTCGGCCTCGTCGGCTCTGCGAAAAGGACGAAAGGATGCCTACACGCCAGAGGCAGTTCTCCGCTGCTACCCGAAACCCTCCCTTCTTGGAAGAGTCATCGGACGTCCCCTCGCCGCCATTTCGAGAAAGGACTTTCTGACGTTTTTTCGTGAACCGGCTCAATGGGTCCAGTTCTCTCTCGTATTCGGCCTGCTCGCGATCTACTCGGGCGGTCTACGGCAGATGAACGGGGAAATGACACAACCACGGGATCTCTACCTCGTCGCTTTTCTAAACCTCTCGGTCTGCGCGCTTGCGCTCTCGACACTGACGACCCGTTTTGTATTTCCCCAGTTCAGTCTTGAAGGCCGACGCCTCTGGATTCTCGCCATGTCTCCGCTCAAACTGTCCTCCCTCGTCATGCAGAAATTCATCACCAGCACCCTCTGCAGCGGTCTGATTGTCATCGCGATCCTCTCCATTGGCG
>JAGNMT010000327.1 GCA_017991025.1 Verrucomicrobiales bacterium | reverse complement strand
TACTCCTTGAGCGTGTTTTCCGATACTTCGATCGAGATCTCATGGTCGCGGACGCCGGTCAGTTCTATCTGCGTGATACGAGCCTCTCCGAGAACGGCATTGATCGATCCCTTTTTGAGTCTCTCCCAGGCGGTCAGCGGAGCGCTTCCTCGAAACGCAAGGAGATCGTCGCGGACATCCTCGGCGAGGGCTCGCAGGGTGCGTTCGTCCGTATCGGCTGTCACCGCCAGACTCATCACCTGGTTTTTGATGAGGACGTCCGAGATGATTGGTTTTTCGACACTTTCGGCAAAGTTCTGGATCGCATCGACCCGGCTCTTCACATCGTTGAGCACCTTGCGGACGTCCTTGCCGGTGGTCACTTCCACGGTGACCAGGCCCATGCTTTCGGAACTGTTCGAGGTCAGTCTTTCGATGCCATCGAGGTCCTGGACGGCTTCTTCGATGGGTACACAGACGCCCTTTTCGACTTCTTCGGGAGTCGCATTCGGGTAGGGCGTCTGGACCACGATGAAGTTCGACGCGATCTCCGGGAAGATCTCCTTCCGCAGATTGATCCACGTGTAAACCCCGCCGATGAAGAGCGAGACCATCAGGAAGTTTGCGGCGACCTTGTTGCGCGCCCAGAAAAAGATGAGACTTTTCATGGGGTGGCGGGCGCTTCGATGATCGGGACGCCGTCGCGACTGACGACTTTCACTTCCATGCCCTCGATCACCGCCGTGAGTGCGGTGACGCAGAGTTGTTCCCCGTCCTCGATCCCGCCGGAGACCAGCACATCATTTTTTTCGGTGCGCAGCACGGTCACCTTTCGCGTCGTCACGGTGTGGCCGTCACCGACGACCATGACCGAATCGCTTTTGGCAAACGCCCGTCGCGGGACACGGACGACCTGCGGGATGATGCGCCCTTCTATATCCGTGTGAATAAATTGACCCGGAAGCGGCGCGTCGGGGGCGGTTCCGTCGATCCGCGCGACGATGATGGTGGAGCGGTTCTCCCGTGCGATTTCCCCCTCGGTGCGGTCGACGATGGCCTTCCACGTACGGTTTTGTCCGCCGGATTCCCGCAGGGTGATCTCCTGCCCCTGGAGATCAAAAAACGCAGCGTCTTGTCTTGGCACGGGGAGTCTGACTTCAAGGGTTCCGGTCGCGTAGAACTCCGCGAGGAGGCCTCCCTTACCGACATGGGACCCCAGATCGACGAGCTTTTTCCGGACGCGGCCATCGTAAGGCGGTCTCAGTTTGGTCCGTTCGAGATCCCGATTCGCCTTTTCGAGAGTTGCCTGCATCGCTGCGACACGAGTCGAGGCCGCTGCGAGCTGAGGCATACGAAGGGCGAGATCGTTCGGGGCCTGTCCCGGAGTGGCGATGCGCTCCCAGTCACGCTTCGCCTGGGTGGCTCTCATTTCCTCATCGGCCAGTTTCAGCCTGGCTTCGGCCAGTGACGCCTCTGCCTGAGCGACGGCCGCTTTGTAGTCCGCCGGATCGATCTCCAGCAGGACGTCGCCCGCCTTGAAGATGCCGCCCGCTTCGAACTCCGGTGAGACGGCGATGACAGTGCCTTCAACCTCGGAGGCGGCCAGCGTCACCGTTACCGGCTCGACGGTGCCCTGGGCCGGGATCGTCACTCGCAGATCGAGCTTTCTCGCGGTGACGGTCTCCACTTCCTGAAAAGGTTTCGGAGGATTGGAAGGCAGCGGAACGCTTTTCAACTTGGCGAGGACCACAAAGAGAGCAATCCCGCCGATGAGGATCGCGGCGGCAATGATGAGTCGAAAGGTCCGGGTCATAAAGGGAAATACGGTCCCGCGGGGGGAGGGGACTAACCTTCGGCGTGTAGAACGAGTTTTCCAACCCGTTTCCTCTCCAAATTCACGAGTTGGAAAACTCGTGGCACTTAATGGTTGAGCAACAGGGCGGAACGAAATAGTATCCGCTCATGAACGCCTTGCTTCGATTTCTCCTTTGGTTCGGTATTGCCGCTCTCGGTGCGGGCGCAGTCGGTTTCTCCGCGTTCCACAACGGTGAAACGATCAATGCGCTCTGGCTGGTCGTGGCGGGACTCTGCACGTTTGCGATCTCCTATCGCTTTTACAGCAAATGGCTGATGGCGAAAGTGCTTGTCCTCGATGATTTCCGCGCTCCGCCATCGGTGACGCAGAATGATGGCAAGGACTTCGTGCCGACCAACCGGTGGGTCGTCTTCGGGCACCACTTCGCAGCCATCGCCGGACCGGGACCTCTCGTCGGGCCGGTTCTCGCGGCTCAGTTTGGTTATCTGCCCGGCATGCTCTGGCTCCTCGTCGGTGCCACTCTCGGTGGCGGGGTGCATGATTCCATCGTGATGTTCGGTTCGGTTCGCCGGGGCGGCCGCTCTCTCGGACAGATGTTGAAAGAGGAGGTGAACTCTGTCGTCGGCCTCGTCGCGATGATTTCCATCCTCGCGATCATGACGATTCTCCTCGCCGTCCTCGGTCTCGTCGTCGTCAAAGCCCTCGCGGAAAGCCCCTGGGGCCTTTTCACCATCGTCATGACCATTCCCCTCGCCATCATCATGGGGGTCGCCCACACGAAGATGGGAATCAGCGTTAAGGCGGTCACCCTCTTCGGCGTGATTGGTCTGCTCGCCAGCGTCTGGGGCGGTAGCCATCTCGCGGATATGGGGGTTGAAAAATGGTTCGACCGTTCCGGTGAATGGCTCGCCATTGCGATCATTCTCTACGGGTTTGCCGCCTCGGTTCTTCCGGTCTGGCTGCTCCTTGCGCCGCGCGACTATCTCAGCACCTTCATGAAAATCGGCACGGTCGCGGTGCTGGCGGTTGCGATCGTCTTTGTCGCCCCCGAGTTGAAGATGCCGAAGCTGACGACTTTCATCGACGGAACAGGCCTCGTCTTCGCGGGCAAGGTCTTTCCTTTTGTCTTCATCACCATCGCCTGCGGGGCGGTTTCGGGATTCCATGCCCTGATCTCGTCAGGTACGACGCCGAAACTGCTGGATCGTGAGGGCGGCATCCGCAGTATCGCCTACGGGGCCATGGTCACGGAGATGCTGGTTGCCCTGATGGCGCTCATCGCCGCTTGTGCCCTCGAGCCCGGACAGTATTTTGCGATCAATGCGGGCATGAATAAAACGATGCCTCCCGCTCAGGTCGTCGAGGCGGTCACCGCCGCCGGTTTTCCCGTGACCGTCGCTGATATGGATAAACTCGCCACCGACATCGGGGAAAAGACGATGTTCGGACGGGCAGGAGGGGCGCCCACCTTCGCGGTGGGTATGGCGCACATGTTCTCCAAGGCCTTCGGGGAGCAGTGGATGGCCTTTTGGTATCACTTCGCGATCATGTTCGAGGCCTTGTTTATCCTTACTACGATCGATGCCGGGACGAGGGTGGGGCGTTTTATCCTGCAGGACTTTCTCGGGGGGCTTTGGCGACCGCTCGGGGACACCCATAATTTTTATTCCAATGTCTTTACGAGCGCGCTCTTCGTTCTTGCCTGGGGATACTTCCTCTACATGGGGGTGATCGACCCCACCGGAGGGATCAACACGCTCTGGCCGCTCTTTGGCATCGCCAATCAGCTCCTCGCGGTGGTGGCGTTCTGTCTCGGCACGACCCTGCTGATTAAGATGGGTAAGACGCGCTACCTCGCGGTCACGGCGATTCCGCTGGTCTTCCTCATCTCCGTGACCTTCACAGCGGGGATCACGAAGATCTTTGCGAAGGATCCGACGATGGGCTTCCTCGCTGGCGCGAAGGCCTACGCGGCAAAAATCGCGGCAGGCGGGACTGAGGCCGAGATCGCGGTGTGGCACAAGGTCCTTCACATGAATCAGGTGGATGCGGTGGTGGCGGGGTTCTTCCTTGTCTGTGTCACCGTGATCGTAATCGGTTGCGCCCACGAATGGGTCCGATTGCTCACCGGACGGAAGGAAATCGTGCTGCACGAGAATCCCTACGTTCATCTCGACAAGGCGGCTTAATCGATTTCCCATCGCCCCCCATGTATCTCATCCTCGATATTGTTGTTCTCCTGGCCTACTTCGCCATCATCGTCGGCATCGGCCTTTCTCAGCGGAAAAAGAGTAACAGTGTCGAGGGCTACACCCTCGGAGACCGGCAGATCGCGTGGTGGGCGGTGCTCGCCTCCATCCTCGCGGCAGAGATCAGTGCCGCGACTTTCCTCGGGGCACCGGAGTCGGGCTACACGCATCGCAACTGGGCTTATGCTCAGTTCGCAATCGGAACCATCCTCGCACGTATCATCGTGAGTTTCCTTTTCATCCCGCTCTTTTACCGGCACGGGGTCATCTCTCTTTACGAATATCTCGAGACGCGCTTCGGCGCAGTGACGCGTCGATTTGCCTCCGCCACCTTCGCGATCACCCGCGTCCTCGCGATCGGGACACGGCTCTACGTGGCGGCGATCATTGTGGTCCTGGCCTGGCAGTTGTGGCAGGGGCCGGTCGAGCCGGGCCGCCAGTTTCAAATCTTTGCGGTGGCCCTCACAATCATCAGTCTGCTCACAGCGGTTTACACCATGGTAGGAGGAATCCGCGCGGTGATCTGGACGGACTTCATTCAGGTCTCCGTTCTCGTCGCGGCGCTTGTTTTCACCATCTTCTACCTCCTCGGCAAACTGCCCGACGGCTGGCAATCGGCCAAGGCAGTGATCGAGCATCCCGCTTTCTTCGATTTCGCCAAACCGGAGCAACCCGGTCTCGCCGCCTGGGTCCGCAACGTCCTTACCGAAGACTACACGCTCTGGACCGCAATCATCGGCATCACCATTCTGACAATGTCCACCCACGGGATTGACCAGGACACGGTGCAGCGCATGCTCACGGCGAAGAACCGCAGGCAGAGTGCCTTCGCTACGATCATGAGCGGCATTGTCGACCTGCCAGTCGTGAGCGCCTTCATCTTCATCGGGGTGCTCCTCTACGCCTATTATCTGCACTTCCCGGATCCGACCCTGCCCCGTGCCGCCGACGGCACTCTCGAAACGCGCAACATTTTCCCGCATTTTATCCTCACCCAG
>JAGNMT010000326.1 GCA_017991025.1 Verrucomicrobiales bacterium | reverse complement strand
AAAGACCGCACGAATCCCCAAGGCGACAATGAGCAAGGTGCCGCAGGCGACGAGGAAGCGGTTTTTCAGGCTCCAGTGAATGATGGCTTCGATCATGGCTTCACGGCTTCGCGTTTGATCTCCTTGACACAGTCGAGCATCGCGGCACCGAAGAAGGGATTCTGCCCTTCCCGTCCGTGGGTCTGCACCCAGCGGCCCTTCTTCGGAGCGCCGGGGATAGCCTGATCCACCATCGCGCACTCCCAGATGTCGAACTCCGGAGCCCCTCCGGCGAGGCGCAAAGGCTCGAGCACGGCAGAGGCCGCAAGGGTGAAAGTGTGAAACGCGACCCGCGCGGACTGAATTTCTTCAAAGCCGTGAAAATGGCGGGACTCTTCCAGCGCATCGAGATTCTCCAGAGTGCTTTCCGGCGAACGCAAGGCCTCGACGAGCGACTCCGTTTTCTCCATCGCCGGTTCGCTGGCTTTGTTGAAGGCGGCAAGGTCATCGGCGGCAAGCGCCGCCGCCATCGCATCCGCGACTTGAACAAAGCCGACGATGGCCCGCTTTTGAAGATCGCTCAACGCCGTCACGGGCGCGGCACCCTCCATGGGTTCCACCGGAGACATGAAGGACCGGTTCATCTCCGCCTGACCGTCGATGAGCAGATTGCCGTTCGTCACCACTTTGTCTCCAGCCTCAATCCCGGAAAGGATTTCCATGAGCTTATCTCCCCGCCGCCCCAGCTTGACCACGGTGCGCTCGTACGCGCCGCCGGTCCGGTCGACATAAACAACGGCCTCGGGCCCCGTCTCGATCACGGCAGAGCGGGGCACCGTCAGCACATCGGGAGCAGCCACCTGCAAAGCACCATCCGCATAGAGGCGATGCAAAAGAACGCGGCGTCCATTCACAAGAGGGTTCGCGAGTTCGACGCGCACTTTAGTTGAGCGGGTCGTTTCGTCAAAATTGGGATCAATGAAAGTGATTTTTCCCTCAAAGGTTTCGCCCGGCAGTGAAGGAGTTTTCACCGTCACACTCTGCCCGATTTGAATCCACGGCATGTCCTGCTCGTAGGCAAGAAAGAGGAACCACATCGTCGAAAAATCCGCGATCTCAAACAGCTTATCCCCCTCCTTCACATACTGGCCTTCATAGACATTCTGCGCCACGACGGTGCCGCTGGCCGGAGCGAGAATCTGGGAAGTGAGGATATCGCCACCCTTCTTGTCCAACTCTGCAATCTGCGCCGGGGTAAGCCCCATCTGCTGGAGGCGCAGGCCGGTGTTCTTTTTCAACTCGCCCGTGAGCTGGCGATACTCGCGCTCGGACTGAAGAAGGGAAGGGCTGTAGAAATCGGCGAGCGCCTGCCCTTCTTTGACTTCCGCTCCCATAAAGTTGACGTGCAGTTTATTGACCCGCCCGTCAATGTAGGCCGACAGCACGCGGTGACGACTCGCATCGTCGTCGATCATACCCGCGACCGGGAGTGTCCGGGTCAAGGGCTGCACCCTCGCCTCCGCCGTTTCGACATGCAGGACCTGAATCTGCGTCTGTGTGAGTGAGACAAAGTCCCCACTCGCACCATCGAGCCCCTTTTCTCCCTCATAGACCGGCGTTAGAGCCATGCCGCAAATCGTGCAACGACCCGGTTTTTCGCTTTTCACCCACGGGTGCATTGCGCTCTGATAGTAGAGGACCTTGCGCTCGCCAGACGACCCTCCAGACTTGTGCACTGCGGGAGACCCTCCGCCGTAATTGCCCCGCAGGAACCAACCCGCCGCGAGGGCAACGATAACTATGAACACGATGAGGTAATTTTTCATAAGGATTATTTTCCTGATTTTTGAAGGCTGGCCCCGGTGATGGCGATGAGGGCCTGATCAGCGACCTGGCGGGCGGCAAGGGCCCGCTTCTGCTCCTGCTTCGCCTCGATGAGGAGGCGGCGCGCGTCGAGCACTTCGAGCAGGGACGCTTTTGACGAGACCCAGGCGTTTTGCGTGGTTTCGAGCGCCTTCTCCGTCTTCGGGAGCACTTCGTTCGTATACGAATCGACGAGCGCCTGATGGTTCTGCGACTCGGTGATGAGGGTGATGAGCTGGGTGTAAAGCTCGCGCTGCTGGGCCGCAAGATCGCCGAGAGTGGCGTCCCGCAGGCTTTCGGCGCGGGCGATATCGGCCTGATAAACGGAACGGTTAAACCAGGGTAGCGTCACTCTCACGGCGAACATCGCATCGCGAAAATCCCCGCCTGAGTAGGTCTTGGTTTCCACCCCGAGGGAGATCACCGGCTTGCGTTTTTCCCTCGCCGAATCGGCATCTGCCTGAGCACTTTCCGCCTGATGCCGCATCGTGGCGAGTTGCGGATTGTTCTGTTCGAGACACTCCTTCAGGGCGTGAGCGTTGGTATGCTGAGACGGGCTGTTATCCAGTGCCAGTGAGAGGATAGCCGTGTCAGTGGCGCGGCTCAGCAGGAGATTCAGGGTGGCAGAATACTGAACACGCTGACGTTTCAACGAAGCGAGGGTCTGGGTTCTCAGGGCGAGTTCACTCTCCAGCCGCAGGGACTCGGTGGCGGTGGCATCCGGATTTTTCGCCCGCTCTTCCGCTATCCCGACGATGGTTTTTAACCAGATCAGATTCTCGCTTTGCAGCCGGATCAACTCGTCCGCCAGAGCCAGTTCCAGCACCGTCTGACCCACTGTCAGCCCCAACTCGACTTCGGTTTGCTGACGTGTCGCTTCCTGAACCTGCTGCTCAGCGGTCGCGCGGCGTTTTTCCGCATTGAAGAGCCTCTTGCGCGGCAGCACTTGATCGAGCCCGACCATGATATCACCATCATCCATTCGCATCGAGCGCCTCGCCGCCGTTGCCCCAAGACCCAGCATCGGATCCTCCCATAGACGTACAGCACTGATCGCTGCAGTCGCGGCCTGCGCACGTGCCTCGGCAGCCTCTATCGAGGGATGCGAATTAACCGCCACTTCGACGAGACGGAAGATGTAGCCCGTCGTCGCCCGGGTTGGTGAGTCTTCGGCGTGAACCGTTACTGCCAGCAGGACTGCCAGCATCGACAGCGTTTTAGATGAGTGCATAAAATTTGAGTCTTAAAATACAGGGAGAAACCAATCCCTCGCACAAACACCTTCCTCGACGGGAACGTGTGCGATGGGCACAATGCGGCTGTCAAAGCCCCCGACTCAGATCAAAATGGAGCAGAACAACACGGCCAGCCGGACATTCATCCTGGTATCAGCGGGGCGCTCGTTTAACCATACCATCGACTCCTCCATCGCTGATTCCACAGGAAGATAATGGGTAAAAGCGACCCATACGATCTGTGGAACCAGTTCGCGCCCCGTCACCGGCGGCGTATTGACCGGCAAAGACCGATCAGACGTCCCGGGAGACTCCGCACATGGGCAGCCCGATGCTCCGGTATCACAACAACAACGCATTCTGCATTCCGGCTCTGCCTCTCCACAGGCATTCACCGAGAGCGGCAAAGCCTGGTTCAGGAGTGCGAAAACGAGGATAATAGCGCCCGAGGCTTTCATGAAAGAGAGAGAGTTCGCTAGCGTGATTTGAGGTTAGTTCCCGGTGCAGGGAAGTCAATCCTTCAATGATATGTGATTCTTTTGATAAGAATTTCAGGTGGCTGATTTTTGTCGGTCACCAGTTAAACTTTGCCGGGACTCAAATCCCTCAGAAAATATTGAAAAATAATCGCAGCTCTTTGATGGGAGCCTCCCTCAGGGCCTGATAACCCTCGAGCCAGCCTTCGCACTGAGGCTCGCTCAAATCTCCATCACGCGGCCATCGGGTGCGACATGATTATCGTTAGGAAAGGAGAACTGATTGAACAACCGCTGCATCCCCTCCGCGTCCGGCGAGATGTTGGGATAAACTTCAGCGTAAGTGCCTTCAAGGTAGGCGTTGCCACAAGGCCAGGACCTCCATGCCCTGGCCCCGAGACGTAGATCATGTCGAGGTCATGCTCGTTGATGACGCAGTTCAGATACACGCAGCTGAAGTTCTGCCCCGGTATCGTGCCACAATGACCGAGCAGTATGCGCTTGATCTCCGTGAGCGCGAGCCGCCGTTTCAGCAGCGGATTGTCAGCGAGAAAAATCTGGCCGCCCCAGAGATAGTTCGCCGCGCGCCAGTAGGCGCCGATTCGTTGGAGAAGATCTAGTGAAAGGGACTTTGTTTTCATTGGAAGCGATATCTTTCTCGGATTTTTCTCGTCAGTCGCAAGACCGATCGCGCGAACATGATTTGCTCACCGGTGGGGATCACGCCTACCAGAAGACCAGCCTATCTGATCCCCCGGTACTGCCGAAAACGAGCGGATCGACTTCTTCGCTTGATCGCAAAACAGAGCCACTGCCTCTGCCTCTGCGGCACGCATGTCGCCGGATTCGAGCATGAGCACGGGACCCCTGTCCCGCAACAGCGCCGCGACTCCATTTCGCGCTTTTACCCGAAAGCCGTTCCGGATGCGGGTTAGTATTGTTTTCATCGCCTGACACTAGGCTCTTCACGATGCTAGTGCCATGGGGTGTCCACCCCGTGCAGATGACAGATTCGTTTCAACCCCGTTAAATCGAACACCCGACAGGGTTCAATCAGTTGAGAGATAGCAAAATCCGAGGATGGGTGAAATAATTCGAGATGCATTACGAATATCGCTTCCGCCAACCAAGGTTGAAAGTTAGGCGGTTTTAACTCGGGACCGGGGTAGGGTTACTACCCATAGCATCAACGCTGGCCGTGTGGATATGGTGTAATCATACCGCTTCCTCAAGAACTGCGAATGTTCGATGGATGACTATGAGTGAAGTGAGAGCCGTGGCAGCGGAGTTCAACCGTGGGTTGTTACCCGGTCTTGAATCGCATTATTACAAACATGAAACTGATTCTACTCGCCATCGCCAAACTGGTTTTCCGCTTTCGAGCGTTTAGACCCTTTGCCAAAATTTTCTTCCGTTATTCGCTGTGTGTTCGACAGACCGATTGGACGGTTTCGGGCTGCGAGAGCAGTTGCTTGATCGAAGCCTCGAGCTTGTCAGCCAACTCTTCGGATC
>JAGNMT010000325.1 GCA_017991025.1 Verrucomicrobiales bacterium | reverse complement strand
GCGTCGCGAGTTCGCACATCGCATTCGGGTCGATCCGGATGGAGCCGGTTTTTATGATCCTCGGTCAGTCGGCGGCGACAGCGGCAGTGCTGGCGATGGAGGACGGGATCGCGGTGCAGGATCTTCGCTACCCGAGATTGCGGGAACGGCTCATCGCGGACGGACAGGTCCTGGATCTTCCGCCCCTCCCGGCTCCCCGCGCGCTGCTCACGAGTGCCTCGCTTCCCGGCATCGTGATCGATGACGGTGCCGCGCGATTTGATGGTGAGTGGACCCCCTCGACGTCGGCGGCTGTGTTTATCGATGCGGGTTACCGGCACGATGGATTTACAGAGGGCGGCGTCCGGGAAGTGAAGCGTGCGGTGTTCGAGGGGACTCTGCCTGCGGAAGGTGAATACGAGGTGGCGATCAGTTATCCACCCAACGGAAACCGGGCGAGCAAGGTGAAGGTGACGATTCAGGCAGCGGAAGGCGAAAAGGTCGCGACGCTCGATCAGCGAAGCAACAAGGGCGACAAGGCGGGGTTTGTTTCAATCGGAGTCCACCATTTTAAAAAGGGGGTGGCGATGGTCACGGTTTCCAATGAGGGTGCTGACGGTTTTGTCGTCGTGGACGCCGTTCGGTTTCTGCCTCACTAACAGCATTGCCATTGCCGATGAAGAACGCCCCGCAATCGATCGAAGAGCTCGACATCCTCGCGAGCGAACCGGATCGTGGTGTGATCGACACCCTGCGGCGCGTTGACGGCGACGTCGTGGTTGCCGGAGCAGGCGGCAAGATGGGTTTTCATTTGTGCCTCATGCTGCGGCGCGGTTTTGATGTTCTCGGCATGAGTAACCGGGTCATTGCGGTCTCGCGATTCGGTGAAGAGGACGTTCGGAGGAAATTTGAATCCCACCACATCACCGTGCACCCTGCCGACCTCACGGATCCGTTGGCATTGGCGACGTTGCCGGAGGCCGGGACGGTCTTTTTTCTTGCCGGAAAAAAATTCGGGACGAGTGATTCGCCGGAGATGTTGCGGCTTTTCAACGAAGAGATGCCGGCGCTCGTCGCTGAGCGATTTGCCGATGCCCGCATCGTGGCACTCTCAACCGGGTGTGTTTATCCTTTTGTGAGTCCGGACACGGGCGGTTCGACGGAGGAGGACGAGGTCGGTCCGGTCGGTGCCTATGCGAATTCCTGCCTTGGCCGCGAGCAGGCTTTCATCCGATTGAGTGAAAGCCACGGCACGCCCCTGAGTCTGATCCGCTTAAATTACGCCGTCGACCTTCAATACGGGGCGCTCGTTGATCTTGCCCTGAAAGTGCGTGAGGGAGTGCCGATTGATCTTTCGATGGGGTATTTCAATGCCATCTGGCAGGGTGATGCGATCGCTCATACGATACGTTCGCTCGACCTTGCGAAGCCTTCGCCGGAGCACTGCGTTTTGAATGTGACCGGCTCTCGTATTCTCAGCGTGCGTGAAGTCGCTCTGATTTTTGAAGCGATTCTCAACAGGAATGTCGAACTCATCGGAACCGAAGCCGAAACGGCCTGGCTCAATAATGCTTCGAAGTCTCATCGAATGTTCGGTCTACCGGGCGTTTCTGAGGACACGCTAATCAGTTGGGTCGCCGAGTGGATCGATCTCGACCGTCCGGTTCTCGGGAAACCGACCCATTTTGAAGTCAGGGAAGGAAAATATTAGCGTTCAGAATGGCGACTGCCGGAATCAGAGGGAGCGGCTCACTCCGTCGAGAAGGCTTTAAAAAGCCCCTCGACATCGGCTTTCGCGGGATCGTCACGATGAAAGGCAAAGCGCCAGCGGAAGGTCACGGTTTCGCCCGCCGGGATCGTTAGGGCACCTGCTTTGGGGTCGTCCAGTTTTTCAAAATGGTGTTTGCCGAAAATATTCGCGGTGACGAGACCATATGTGCGTGAATGCCAGTAGGTGGGATACCGGGGATTCGAGGGGTGGTCAAATATCGCGACCCCGACAGGCTTGCCGCCCACTTCTCCAAAAGCGTCGACCCACCGGGCCCGTTTGCCCCAGGTCGCGTCGTCCTTGTCTCCCTCGCTGTTGATGAGGTGGCCGGCGGCGGGGACGGTTTCGGTTCCTTTGCCGGTTCGCCGAGAGACCTGAAGATCGGACGCCACGCGGATCGCCATGCCGGCGTCTTTTTGATCACCAAAAGTGACGGGACCATTTGAAGCGTGAAAAGCGATCGTGATGTCGATGAGACGGGGGGCCATCGCATCGGCGGGGGCAAAGAAGCGAACCGTGCGTGTGTCGGTCATGATCGTTTTTCCATCGGCTGCCACATAGGCATTCTCGGCGATGAAATGACCGCTCTCTTTGCCGCTGCTGACCTCGGTGAATTTCTGGTGGACGGTCTTCCCTGGTTTGGTGGTTCCATACTCTTTCACCGCCCAGAAGGAGTTCCCGTTGATATCACTGTGGGCGAACCAGAGGGATTGATGGTGAGGGTGGTCGGTGTCTTCGCCGTCGATGATCTCGATCGGGTAACGCCGTGTCATGGGAACCTGACCGGGGCTCATGACGGGGTAGAAAAGCGGGAAGTAGCGCTCCTCCCCTTTGAAAATGTATTCCGTGAAAAGCTCCCCGTTCAGCTCGATGCGCAGCCTGTCCGCTTTCTCTGTGATGGACACGGAAGGGGCTGTCTTGTCATCGGCTGCGTAGGACGTGTGGGGCACCAGCCCGGCTACGGTGAGGGCTAAACAAAAAAATCGGTTCGTCATGCGGTGATTGTATACACGCTCGCCACTCTATCGGAATAGCGGTTCTCGCCGCATTCACGCCAGCGGCGGATAACGGCAGTGTGATCAATGCGGGTTCACGAATCGGCCTCGAAGGCCCCGCCATATCCGGGCCGGTAGAGCCGCAGTCCCGTTCGCGCCGCGATCTCCTCGAAATGTGCGTCGAGAGCATATAGTCTCACCCCATCGTGGATCGCGACAGCGGCGATGAGGACGTCTAGCCAGGGCACGGTGAGGCCTCCGTCGCAAAGTCGCCAGGCAAGGGCAACGGCACGTTCCCAGTCGTCCTCACGGACCGGGCGATAGGGGATCACGGAGAAGTGGCGACCGAGACGAGAGCGTTCTTCTTTTCGCGCACCGCCGAGCACTTCGAGGCGGACGGGGGAACACCATTGCGCCTCGTAGGCTTCGAGGAGTCCTTCGAGGGAGAGTTTCACCGCGAGGCTCCCTCTGCGGCGCAGCCCTTCGATCCAGACTGAGGAATCGACCAGGACCATGACTCAATCCGTTGCGAGCGGCGGGATGGGGCTGGCAGGATCGGGACTATCAGAGGAGTCAGGATAATCGAATGCACCCTCGCGGATCAACCGTCCGAATTCTTTTGCCCGGCGACGGTAGGTGAATTCCATGATCGCCCTGGCCAAGGCCCGGCTTTTCTGGCTCTCGCCGGTCAAGGCCATGACTTCGGCCAGGGTCGCCTCGTCGATGTCCACACTGATTCTCATGAATGGAGTAATTGCACCGTATTGAATCAAATTCAAACCTGTTTTGCATCATTTGTGCCGATTGATCTCAAATTAAGGCAGCTTCCTCCATTCAATTCGCCACCGGAACCCCCAATTCTCCACGGAAGACAAAGTAGACTGCCCCGAGAATACAGAGTCCGGCCCAGAGATAATCCAGTTTGAGTGGCTCTTTGAGATAGAAAACCGCAAAAGGCACAAAGATCGAAAGAGTGATGACCTCCTGCAGGATTTTGAGTTGCCCCACACTCATCACCGTGAAGCCGATACGATTCGCCGGGACCTGCAACATATATTCAAAGAAGGCAATGCCCCAGCTCACCAGCGCTGCGATGATCCAAGGTTTGTGACCCATCTCCTTGAGGTGGGCATACCAGGCGAAGGTCATAAAAAGATTACTCAGGCAAAGCAGACCGACAGAGGAGAGGACGGGATTCATGGAGAATAAACAGGGTTAACTGATGGACCTGACAGGGTGGGGGGCCATGATCATTCGACCCGTCGCCGGAACCATCCGGTGATCGAGTGGCGTTCGCGACGGGCGGGGAGGACCTCATGCCAGAAGTCGCCGGAGAGAAACAGGACCAGTTTTCCAAACCCGGGGATGACGTCTAGAAAGGGGCCGCCGGTACCGGACTCACGATCCGTGTAGAGTCTCAACTCGCCCCCGTCCTCCGTGCTCCACTCGGGATTCAGATAGATGATCGCGGAGAGCTGGCGCACCTCGCTCTCACGATGGCGGTCGAGATGGGCTTTGTAATGGGCTCCGGCCGGGAAGCAGGCTAGATGCGCCTCGAGATCGAAGAGGCCGAGGTAAAGGGTGCGATTCAATGCGACGCGCAGCCTTTCCATCTGCTCCCAATAGCCGGCTTGTGGCGTTGTCAGGGCAGTCGGATCGAGCCATCGGACATGGTCGCTTCGGATCTCCGCCCTGATCTGCCTTTCATCCCCCCGGCCCACGGCCGCAGCCCGATACGAACCGTCGTTCCAGAGGGTGGTGATCTCCTCGACGAGCGTTTCACCGGTTTGACGGCCAAGGAAGTCCGGTACGACGACGTAGCCGGCCTCCGCGAGGTCATCCGCGAGTCCGTCGAAATCGGTAAAAGGGGCGTCAGGTGAAAGGTCGGCGACTCGGGGCGAGTTCATAAACGGGGAGCGGGGAACCGTTTTCGGGTAAGCCTGGGGCGCTGTTTTGTCAACGTGGCTTATCCCCGCCCTTTCAACGCAATTCAATGCTCGACAGGGCGCGGCCAAACCGCCACGATGGGACGCATGATCCTCAATCTACCGTAACAATACGATGAAATTTCTCGCTCTTGATCTCCTTCAACCAAATTTTCTCCTTGCCGCCATCATGAGTCTGGCTTTGCCATCCTGCTCGGACAAGCCTGCCGATTCGACTGATCCTGCCAAGCCGTTATCTTCATCTTCCTCGACCGCAATGAAACTGAGTCCGTCCATCGAAGAAAAGGCCTTTGCGGTTCTCCGTGAAGGCTTGAATGCCACCGGAGATGAAAATTACTGGGTCACGATCCATGCCGCCGAGGGACTCACACTCGCTGGAAAGGGAGCGGAGACGAAGGTATTCCT
>JAGNMT010000324.1 GCA_017991025.1 Verrucomicrobiales bacterium | reverse complement strand
ATCTTGCTCTCTTGATGGCCGTCACGGATTCATGATGTTTTCCACTAGGATGCTTTGCAGGACCGAGTAGAGCTCATACTGTGCGATGAGCAGCATACGCTCCTCATCGAGGCCTTTCATGCCCATAGTTTTGGCGAGATACCGTTCTTCGGCGTCGGCGATGCCATATTCTTCGTGCATGAGGAGGCGGGCCTGGTTGAGGGTGCTGTACCAGGATTCCGTGTGTTCATGCGGCACCTCGACCCGGTAGGCTCTGTCAGATTCACTTTCTTCACCGACATCCTCCATCTCGTCCACATAAGCGCCTTCGTCGAAGATCTCGTCGAGGGGAACGTTCCGGACCCGGTTGAGATCCTCCCCGACGACGGCGCGCGCCTCTGAGAAAGCCTCTTCCAACTCCGGTCGGATCAGCTCATCCCAGTCTTCGATCTGCGAGAGGGTGCTCTCATCGGCGATCACGTCATCCGAGATCGGAGAGGGGAAGAGCCGGTCCCGTGACCGCTGGTGGAAATGTTTTCCCGATGCCATTTCGGGAAGAATGCGGATTAAGTGCCACTCCGACGGAGAAAGGGCATCGAGAACCCAGAAATGTTCTGACAGAATGAATCTCATGGTAGGGGCGGACCGGGGCTTTTTGCGCAACTTAGAGGATCCGTCTCATTGATGATCGAATCATATGGAAAGGAAACACAGATGCCACCAAAATAAGCTGGTTTATCTCTTCGTCCTATTGGATAATGCTTTCCGCTGAATTCGGCGCAGATTTGAAAATAAGTGCAAACTTACAATTCGTGATTGCGAAATTTGAAAAAGATGCGATCAGTTGCTCACAAAATTTTACCATTAAGAAACCAGTTTTATCTGATAATTATTAAATTTATAATTAATCTAGTTGATTAAAACTCTCAGTAAGTGTAAAATTACAATCACTTCCATATTTATCAAAATCGCAAGGAGGTTACATCATGCATATTACACAAGACAAAACAATAAAGGCCGAGCAGAACGCCGACCGTCTGGCAGACTTCATTATGTTTGCCCAGCGTTCCTTTCTCCTCGACCTCTCGAAGGAGCTGAACAAGGGAAACATTTCCTACGCTCAGTTCTTCCTGTTGGGCTACCTCGCTAATGAAGACTTCCTTACAATGACTGACATCTCGAAGAAGATGGGTCATTCTACGGCAGCCGCCACCGGCCTCGTGGATCGACTTGAAAAATTGGGCTATGTCCAACGGCTCCATGCTGCTGATGACCGACGCAAAGTGATGGTTCAAATCACACGCAAGGGCATCGAGATGGTGAGCCGGCTCCGCAACTTGATCGCAGACAGCATCTCCGAGGTGATGGCTGCTCAGGAGAATGGAGACGACGCCGCCGTCCAAAACATCTACTCGCAACTGAGAGAGTTTGTTGCCGCCCGCTAAGCCTTTCCTGGCGAGGTGCTCTCACGGCTTCGCTTCACACGAAACACACCAGTCAGGCTGACCGAAAAGCACTAAACCACATCTTTTGCGCGATTTTGAAAACGCTCCCGCCGCAAACGGGAGCGTTTTTTTATAAACTTTCAGCAGGAATTTTTAGCCGGGGCACGGACTCACGGAAGAGAAGATTTCATCACTCCACGGCATACAAGAACATATCGGTCCGGAGATAGATCCGGCCTCCGGCAAACGCGAGTGAGGCGTTGGTGTGCTGATTTTCATCGACGGGATTCGTGGCGATGACCTTCAGCGCTTTCGGGTCGGGTTCGATGAGGTAGGTCGTGCCCCGCGCATCATTCACGTAGAGCGTTTTGCCGATGAGGTTCATCGAACTCCAGCTGCTTCCGCTGAGACGCTCCCGCCAGAGAATTTCGCCGGTTTCGACGAGGCTGCATTGCATGACTCCCGGTTCATTGAGGAGGTAAAGATGATCCCCGATGATCTGGCCCGATCCGATGCGCTGGGGGTTTTGACCTTTGCCTTTCGGGGGATCTGCCCAGAGACGATGCGAAGCGGTGAGGTCGCCTGTTTCCGTTGCACCGGGCAATTTTAATCCGATGCCCGGCCCCCCGTAGCCGCAGAGATAGAGCGCGCGCCCATTGCCGGTGAGGACATTCGTGTAGCAGAGGTCGCCGAGCCCGCCGGCCCGCCAGAGTTCCTTGCCGGACTTCGGGTCATAGCTCATGAGAAATCCCGGGAGACCAAGCAGGATCTCGGCACGCCCGGCGTTGTCGATCACCAGCGGAGTGGCCCACGACCCTTTGAACTGCTTGGCATCGGCGCTTTCAAAGGCATCAAGATCCGTTTCCCAGATCGTCTTGCCGGAGTCTTTGTGCAGGGCGATGAGCTTCGCCACCGGGCCGGGCCCGGCGTGAATGATCAGTCCGCTTCCGAGCAGGACCGGGCTTGCCGCGTGTGGACCCCAGATGTGGGCGTAGTCAGTCCCGAGGTCGCGACTCCATTTTTCGTTACCCTCGAAATCGTAGGCATGCAGGCCCGCATTGCCGTGCCAGGCAAAGACGAGCGTCCCATCGGTGACAGGGGAGGCAGGGCAGTGCGGGTTGGTCTGATGAGTTTCCTCGATTTTGCCGTAGTCGATGGTCTTTTTCCAGAGAGTCTTGCCGTCTTTCGCATCGAAGCAGATCAGGGAACGCTGTTGCCCCTTGTTTTCCGATTGTGTCAGAAAGACACGATTTCCAAAAACGACGGGCGAAGAATTGCCCCGGTCCGGCAGATCGACCCTCCAGGCGATGTGTTCCTTTGCGCTCCATTGGGTAGGGTAGGTGGTCGCATCGGGCAGTTTGCCGTCGCCGCCCGGTCCCCGCCACGAAGGCCAGTCGTTGGCGGGAGCGGAAATAGCGAAATCGAGTAAGAGAAGGAGACAGGGAAGTAAAGGGAGCTTTTTCATGGCCTGGATTGGGAGCGGAATAGCGATTCAAGAGAGTTGAATCAAAAGGACAACCCTGTTGAATTTGCGGATTTTTAGCAATCACGTAATCATCACGTAATCAGGTCGACGGGGCGCTCCGCTCCCTGCCTTTTTAAAAGCCCTCTGGACTGATCGTAAGACTTCTGATAAACCCACCACATGAGGCGGCTCATCACTACGCTGTTTTTCTTTATCTTCAGTGCTTGTGCCCAGGCGGAAGATCCATCAGAGATATGGATGGAGGGGTATTTGTATCTTCAGAAAGCTCTGACTACAGAAGAGAACGGGGAAAAGAGCGCCGCGATTCATCTTCTCATTCGATCACTTGATTGCTATCGAATCCTCGCCCGCAAGCATGCGCACTTCGAAGGCGAACGACGTGATGAACGAATCCTATTGATCGCCGACAAACTCGAGTCGCTCGGCGTGAGTCCTCTCATGAGCTATCTGCGCTCCTCAGGATCAAAAAGCTCTCTCCTCGAATCAGCGGCGAGAATGGATTTAACGGATTTCGGCTCTCTAAATGAATCGAACTCACTCTCAGCCAATCGGATCATAAGAGCAACGTCCGGGTTGGACCGCGACCTTTTGAAGAAACTGTTGTCGACCGCAATTCCGCAAAACTGGGCGCTCGGGAACAATCAAACAGGAACACAACTGACTATCCCCCTCATCGAGACGGATGAAACACGTCACTACGGAGCACTCGTCAGAAGCATCGAATCAATGTCGGCTCGGGGATATTCATATCTAGACCTCGTGCAACGCGATGAATCGCCGTGAAGTCAGGAAATGCTTGATGTTGTTCAAAATCATCACATATTTGTGATGTTATGAAAACGGCTACGGTTCGAGATCTTCGGTATGATTTTCCTAAAATAGAAGCCTGGCTCGCCGGGGGGGAGGACATCCTCATCACCAAGCATTCCAAACCTATTGCCCGGCTCTGCGCGGATCTGTCGACAAGCCGCCCCATGCCGCCCCATCCCGACTACGAGGCGCGACTTAATAAAACCTGGGGTGACCGTTTCTTCACCAATGAAGAAGTCGAGGAAATGCGGGCTTTTGAAACAGGCGAGCCATGATTCATCATTACCCGGATACCAGCTTTCTCTGCTCCAGTTACCGTAAACAAGAGCACACTCCGGAAGCGCTGGCGTATAGGCGGGTCATGGACGGTCCGCTGTATTTCACGTCTCTTCTGGAATTCGAATTCCGGCAGGCAATCGAGTTGCAGGTCTGGCTTCATTCGAAAGACAAAACGAGGGGTTACACGAGGAAGGAGGCGGATCGCATGATCGCCGACTGGGAGTCAGATGTCGCGTCGGGGCTTAATCGTCTCCTGCCTTTTGATATGGATGCGGTGCTGCGTCTCTCGCTTGTTTATTCGAATCAGCGAACCGCTCACGGCGGCCATCGCACGCTGGATATCTTTCACGTCGCCACTGCGATTCATCTGCAGGCCACGCATTTTCTGACATTTGACGCTCGACAGCGTGATCTCGCCCGCCACGCCGGGTTGGAACTGCCGGTCTGAAAAGGAGTTCAAAGCCCCCTTTCCGCGTCCCTTGACGGGGGCAGCCAAACCACGGAAACTGCCCTCCACGATGGGAAATGTTTCCGCCAGATTCTTTTCAGTGATCACGGTCCTTTGGGCTCTGCCGGGTAATGGCCATGCCGCCGAGATCGACTTCGAGCGGGATATCCGGCCGATTTTTTCAGAGAAATGCACGCTCTGCCACGGCCCCAATGACTCCAAGGCCGGGCTTCGTCTGACAGGGATCGAGCCGGCCACCAAAATGCTCAAGTCAGGCGCGCGCGGGATCGTGCCGGGTGAGCCCGATGCCTCGGAGGTGCTGCACCGGGTCCGCTCAAGCGATCCGGATGAACACATGCCGCCCCCGGGCAAAGGCAAAGCCCTAACGGAGGCGGAGTCGGCGAAGCTGGAACAATGGATCGCCGGCGGCGCGGTCTGGCCGAAGCACTGGGCCTTTCGTGAATTGAGACAACCGGAGCCTCCCGTTGTTTCTGAAAAGGCACGCGTGAAAAATGCGATCGACGCCTTTGTTCTCGCCCGGCTCGAAAAAGAAAAGATCTCCCCTTCACCCGAGGCTGACGACATCACTCTGATCCGCCGTCTTTTTTACGATCTCGCCGGGCTGCCTCCGAGCCCGGAGCAGGTCGCCCTTTATCGCGCGGCCATCG
>JAGNMT010000323.1 GCA_017991025.1 Verrucomicrobiales bacterium | reverse complement strand
TCATCATGTCTACCGCCTTCTATCTTCAGAATGTGGCCTGCCGCTTCGGAAGCCTCCGCGCGGTCGACGGCGTCTCATTTGAAGTAGATAGTGGAGAGCAAATCGCCCTGATCGGTCCCAGTGGAAGTGGCAAGACCAGCCTCATTCGGATGCTCAACACGATGCGGGCTCCCGATGAGGGAACGCTCGCTGTGTTCGGGAATGAAGTCGGAAATCTTGGGCCGCGTGATTTGCGTCATCTCCGGACAACGATCGCAACGATTCCCCAGCATCTCGGGCTCGTCCCGAATCTTACTGCTGTGCAGAACATCATTCTGGGAAAGGGCGGCAGGCGCGGAGCGATGCGGTCGCTGCGCGATCTGCTCTTGCCATCCAGCGTCGATCTGCTTGAAATTCACGAGATCCTTGACCGGGTCGGGATCGAGGAAAAGCTCTACTCCCGCGTTGCCCAGCTCTCCGGCGGCCAGCAGCAGCGTGTCGCAATCGCAAGGGCGCTTTTCCAGCATCCGGAAGCTCTCCTCGCTGACGAACCTGTCTCCAGTGTTGATCCCGCGAGGGCGCGGGATACGGTGAAGCTGCTCTGCGAGCTTTCCGTCGAGCAAGGGTTTACCCTGTGTGTTAGCCTTCATGATCTCCAACTCGCGAAGGAATTTTTCCCCCGACTCATTGGCATGAGGAAGGGGCAAATCGTGTTCGACGGTGCGGCGGGGGACCTGAGCGGGTCGGATCAGAGCGCTCTCTATAATCTCAGCGAAGAGGAAATGATACGTGACGCTTGAATCGTTGGATCAATGAAAAGGGATCCCGGAAAATACGGACTGAAACGCTGGGTCCTGTTCGGCCTAGCGCTTGTCTTTTTTCTCTGCGTCTGGTCGCTCGGTCTTGCACCCGCCGGTCTTGTTCCGCCCGATGCACGGCACTGGGAACGCACCGGCGAATTTTTCAGTGCCGCCCTGCATCCGGCCTTTGACTACGAAGATACCAACGTCCCGGACGATGCGGAACCGATCTGGTGGAAGGGGATCAGAGGGCTCTTCCTGACGCTCAAATTTGCCTTCGGGGCGATGAGCCTGGCGGTGCCGACGGCACTGGTGTTAGGATTTCTCGGCTCCTCGGCCTGGTGGCCGGAACCCTCTGGTCGGCGGACCCTTTTTCTTCTGAGGGCACTCTACGGCATTTCCCGCCTCTTCATGAGTCTAATCCGTTCGATTCACGAATTGATCTGGGCGCTTCTCTTTCTGTCTGCGATGGGAGTTTCTCCGCTTGCGGGGATGATCGCGCTCGCGCTTCCCTTTTCCGGCACGCTGGGAAAGGTGTTTTCGGAACTCATCGATGAGGAGGCGAGAGACTCGGCGCAGGCGCTCAAGGCGATCGGGCACGGCCCTGTTCAGGTCTTTCTCGTCGGCATTTTCCCGCGGGCCCTCCCTAACCTGATCACTTACGCCTTCTACCGTTTCGAATGTGCGTTGCGTTCATCCGCCGTTCTGGGATTTGTCGGGATTGAGACGATAGGGCTCTACATCGAACTCTCCCACGAGGAGTTTTACTACCGCGAGGTCTGGACCTATCTCTATCTGCTGATCGCAATGATAGTCGTGGTGGATCTGTGGGGGGCTTCGATCAGGAAGCGCCTTCACGTAACCCCGGGAGGATGTGCGGTATGAGCGTCTCTGCATCCACCCTCGCTCGTTCCTCTCGGATCGCGGAATTGCGACGGCAGCGGGATAGGTGTCCGTATCTCCGGATCAGCGGGCTCATCGTCCTGATCGCGATTACCTGGGCGTGGGTGACCAGTTCCCCGCTCCTTGGCCGTCTTACTGCGGAGCGGCGCTGGATTAATTTCAAAAACTTCGCCGGGGAACTGGTGCCGGCTCCGGTGCGGAAGTCGGGAGACTGGAGCGACGCCCTGCAGTGGGCGTGGGGCCTTCTCACCGATGAGGGTTTTCTCGCCCTCATGACCACATTCGGCATTGCGACGGTAGCGATCATTCTTGCGGGGGCGTTCGTGCTGCCCCTGCTGCCTCTCGGGAGTCGGCGTCTGGCCCGAGTAGATCCTTTCGGGATCGCCTCAGGAAGATCGAACCGCTTCACTGCCGCGGCGTGGAAGCTGGTCGGGCCGCTCGTGCGATTTGGATTTGTCCTTTGTCGATCCGTTCCGGAATACCTCATCGCCTTTTTGCTGCTCTCTCTCCTCGGACTGCAGGTCTGGCCGCTGGTGCTTGCGCTCGCGATTCATAACCTCGGTATCCTCGGCCGCCTCTTCGGAGAGGCCGTTGAGAATGGGGACGAGGACGCCGCCGTTCAGGCATATTCGTCCGGCTCAGGGAGATTTTCCGTCTTCGGCACGACGATGTTTCCGGCGGTTTTCAATCGTTTCCTCATCTACTTTTTCTATCGTTGGGAGACCTGCGTCAAAGACGCCACCGTCCTCGGGATGCTCGGGCTGCTGACGCTCGGTAAATTGATTGCCCTTTCGAAGGGCTTTTTCTGGGATCAGATGCTGTTTTATGTCATCCTCGGAGGTTCCGTGATTGTCATCGGCGATCTCTTTTCGACCTTGCTGCGCCGGTGGTTGCGGTAGGGGATGTTTTGCGTTTCCTTCCCGGTCCCGAAGCCCATGCCCATTCGTCACTTCATTCTCGGAACCGCCGGTCACATTGACCACGGCAAAAGTTCCCTGATTCTCGCCCTCACCGGCACGGACCCCGACCGACTGCCTGAAGAAAAGCGGCGTGGCATGACGATCGAACTCGGTTTCGCCGAGCTCGATCTGGAGGCGACGGACGGGAGCGGAGACAAACTGGTCGTCGGTGTTGTCGATGTCCCCGGGCATTCCGACTTTGTCAAAAACATGGTTGCCGGTGTCGGCGCGATCAACCTCGCCCTGTTTATCGTCGCGGCGGACGACGGATGGATGCCGCAGACGGAGGAGCACTATCAGATCCTCCAATACCTCGGGGTGAAGCGTGTCGTGATCGCCCTGACCAAGGTCGATCTGGTGGAAGATCTCGAACTCGTCCTTGAAGACCTGAAAGAGAATCTCGCAGGTGGTGCCTGGGAGAGTGCGCCGGTCGTCCCCGTCTCCTCACACACCGGGCAGGGGATGGATCTCCTGCGCCGCACCATCGCCAGTCTCCTCACGACGGCGGATCCAGTCCGTGACAGCGGCAAACCAAGGTTGCCGGTGGACCGCGCCTTTTCCCTGAAAGGCGTTGGCTCCATTGTGACAGGGACGCTCATCGATGGATCGCTTAAGGTCGGCCGTGAAATGGTGGTGCAACCCGCCGGTCTTGAGACACACGTCCGCAGTGCTCAATCCCATGGAAAGATCACTGATTCGGTTGCTCCCGGAACCAGGACGGCGCTCAACCTGGCCGGGATCGCGGTCCGGGACTCGGGCGAAGCGGCCCGGTTCGGGGTGGGACGAGGTGACGTTCTCACCCTGTTGGGTCTCGGGAATGCCGTCACCGCGATCGATGTGATAATCACGAAGTCAGATCGCGGGATTCGCGGAGACCGAAAGTCGACCCGAGCCCTCCGCACGGGAAGGGAAGTGATGGTTCATTATGGCAGCACCGGACGCCGAGCCCGGCTCCATTTCCTCGGGCAGCGTTCACTCGAGCCGGGTGAATCCGTCCTCGCCGAACTCCGATTTTCTGATCCCGTCTATGTCTTTGTCGGGGATCGCTTCGTCCTCCGTGATGCCTCGGCCGGGCTCACTCTCGCCGGTGGAGTCGTCCTTGACGAGGATGCAAACCGGAGGGCTTTTCGCAAACCCTTTCAGGCAGCGTTGCTTGAGGCACGTCGAGATCATCACGACGATCTCGACGTGCTCCTACGTTCCCAGTTGTTGCGGGACAAGGCCGCCTTTCGTCCTTCGCTCCTTGCCAAGTCACGTTTCAGCTTCGCGGAAATTCGTGCTGGCATCGAGGCTATGGCCGCGAACGGCGAAGTGCAACTCAGTGGCGAGTGGGTCTTCGAAGCAGTCTGGTGGAAACGTGTATCGCGTCTCGCTGCGGAAAAAGTGCAGGCGGTCCATCGCGCACACCCTGATCAACTAGGCCTCCCGCTCCGCGATCTGCGGGCGATGATGATTCCGGAATTGCCTTCAGCGAAGTTTTTCGACGTGCTTCTAGCGGGACTGCTCGCGGGAGATTTTGCCAAAGCCGGTTCGAATATTCGCCACCGTTTGCATCAACCGAAACTCCCGCCCGAATTGATCAAGGCCGGTGAACTGGTCCGCAAACGGCTCACCTCAGATTTGATCTCGCCGCCGAACAAGGGCGAAACGGCGACCAATGCTGCCGAGGAAAAGGCGCTCCGCTTTCTCGTGAACATGGGTGAAGTGGTGGAACTCGATCCGAAGACCGTGATTTCCAGCGTCGGTTACGAGCGGATCAAGTCGCAGATCGTCGAATACCTCAGGGACAACGGCCGCGCCACCGCGAGTGACCTGCGCCAGCACACGGGTACGGTTCGACGTATTCTCATGCCGCTCCTGGAAAAGCTCGATGAGGAGAAGGTGACAGTGAGGGAAGGGGATAATCGCCGTTTACCGGAGTGAACCAATCTCCGATATTACCGTGTTAGAACTTTTTCCTGCTTTTGCCGATACGAAAATTCTGTGTCATCGCGAGGATCGCCGGATGGGTGAATCGTCTCTCTGCGGTAATCGCGTAAAAGTGCGTCTCGACTTCCTTGGTCCGGCCTATCGGCACAAAACCGTAACGCTCGATCGCTTCTGACATCACCAGCGTGGGAACGGCGATGAACCCGAGCCCGTCCGAGGCCACAATTTTTGTCAACGCAGCATCCTCAAATTCTGCCACGATCCGCGGTTCGACTTCGACGCTTCTGAACCATTTTTCGAGGTCGCGCCTCAAGCTGCAATTCTGGGTGGGAAGGAGAGCGGGAGCAGCATCAAGGTTCCGCGGAAACCGGCCCTTCAGTGTGTGGGCCAATTCCGGCCTGGCACAAAAGGTAACATCGCAGGTCCCGAGAGGATGATTGAACACTTTACCGGACGCACCCGGAGAGGCAGGTTCATCCGAAAGGACCAGATCGAGCCGGTGCGTATTTAGCAGGGAAACCAGGTCAGCCAGTTTTCCCTCGTGACAGGTGA
>JAGNMT010000322.1 GCA_017991025.1 Verrucomicrobiales bacterium | reverse complement strand
GGCAGTTCTCGGCGGTGGGGTACTATTTCGGTCGTCAGTTGCACGAGACTCTCGGGGTTCCAATCGGGTTGATCGATAACTCCTGGGGTGGGTCCGCCGCAGAGGCATGGGTCGCTCGCGACGTCCTCGAGGCAGATCCCCGATTTGCTGCCTATCTCGACCAGTGGAAAACCACGGAGGCGACTTATGATCATGAAAAAGCAGTCGCCGCCTGGAAGGTGAAAGTCGAGGAAGCAAAAGCTGCGGGTAAGCCGGCGCCGAGACCGCTTTCGAATCCACTCACGGGTCAGCATCGTCCGGGGAATCTCTGGGCTGGTGTGCTGAACCCATCGATCGGGTATGGAATCCGTGGAGTGGTTTGGTATCAAGGGGAATCCAACGCGGCTCGTGCCTACCAGTATGATGATCTGTTCTCGCTCATGATTACGGAATGGAGAAAGGCGTGGGGGATCGGTGACTTTCCGTTTTACTGGGTGCAGCTCGCTGATTTCATGGCCGAAAAGGACGCTCCCGGGGAGAGCAGTTGGGCGGAATTGCGCGAAGCGCAGAGCAACACTCTGGCGTTGCCGAATACCGGTCAGGCGGTCATTTACGATCTCGGGGAAGGCCGGGACATTCATCCTCGCAACAAGCAGAACGTCGGGAAACGTCTTGCCCGTATCGCGCTCGCTCGGGACTATGGCGTGAATCTCGTCTACCAAAGTCCGTCCTATCAATCGATGGCGGTGACCGAAAACAAGGCAGTGCTGACCTTTACCAATGTGGGCGGAGGCCTCTACAGCTTTGACACCCCCGATGCAGTTGGATTTGCGGTGGCGGGAGAGGACAAGGTCTGGCACGCGGCCGTCGGCAAGATCGTCGGTGCCGACAAGGTGGAAGTTTCCTGCCCGGAAGTGGCCGTTCCAGTCGCGGTGCGCTACGCCTGGGCGGACAATCCGGTAGCGACCCTGAGAAATCGGGAAGGTTTGCCCGTCGATCCGTTCCGCTCCGACGATTGGCCTCTCAGTACCGAACCGCAGCCGGTCTCAACCCCGCAGTAACTTGTGGCTGCTGATCTTTACGATTCCGCTCCGTCTTTGATCAAAGACCCGCCGACTCATCTCGGCGGGATGCTGAAATATCTCGGCCCCGGGTTCATTCTATCGGCCTCGATTGTCGGGTCCGGCGAACTCATCGCGACCACTGCCCTCGGTGCCCAAGCCGGGTTCGTTGCGATGTGGGTCATTATCGTGAGTTGTCTCGTAAAAGTATTTGTCCAGTTAGAGTTCGGAAAACACGCGATCCATTCGGGCGAGACGACCTTTGAGGCGTTTAATCAAATTCCCGGTCCGAAGTTCGGAAAAGGTCGGTGGACGACCTGGCTCTGGCTTGTCATGATGCTGATCAAGCCGCTCCAAGTGGGTGGCATCATCGGCGGCGTTGGCCTCGTCCTGAACATCCTCATCCCGCAGGTTCCCGTGTGGGTGTGGGTCTGCCTCGCTGCTCCGACCGTTTCCCTGATGATCTTCCGGGGAAAATACCAGTTCATCGAAAGACTTTCCCTCGTCATGATCGGGTGTTTTGCTCTGTTCACTCTGGCGTGCCTGATCGGGGTGCAGTTTACGGAGTTTGAAATGTCGCGCGCCCAGATCTTCGAAGGCCTTTCTTTCTGGAACGGAATCCCGCCCGCCGCAATCGGAGTGGCCATTGCCGCTTTCGGCATCACCGGGGTAGGGGGGGACGAGGTCATGGCCTACAACTATTGGCTGCTGGAGAAAGGTTATGCCGCCCGGACGGGCCCCCGCGAGGACACTCCGGAGTGGACGGCTCGGGCGAGAGGCTGGATCCGCATCATGTACTGGGACGCCTTCCTTTCCATGCTCGTTTACACCTTCATGACGGTCGCATTTTACCTTCTCGGGGCTGCGATTCTTCATGCGCAAGGGTTGAAACCCGAAGGGTATGACATGGTGCGGACCCTCTCCCGCATGTACACCGACTCCCTCGGGAGTTGGGCCGAGGTGGCGTTTTTGATCGGTTCCTTTTTTGTTCTTTTCTCGACCTTGTTCTCCGCCCTTGCCGCCTGGAGTCGCCTTTTTTCGGACGCATTCAGTTCTGTTGGTTGGATGAACTACCATGATCCGGTTTCGCGAGGCCGCATGATCGCGATCCTTTCTTTCTTCTTTCCAGCGCTCTGGGCAGTCCTCTTTTTCTTTTTCAAAGATCCCGTCTTTATGGTCCTGGCTGGGGGAGCGATCACGGCAGCGATTCTGATTCTCGTGGTGGTGGGGGCCGTCCACTTTCGGTATCGCCGCCTCCCGATTTCCCTCAAGCCAAGTCGGCTCTATGACGCCGGATTCTGGATCAGCGTGATCTCCATCGTGATGCTTGCAGTCCTCGCCGTGTGGAAAGCGGTTGAACAATTCCAGAGTCAGGTGAAGTAACGAACCCAGAAATTGGTTTCGTTTTTTACTCAGATTTCTAACTTGTTGAAGTTCTGGTAAATACAGCGAGCTGCTTCGAGTTTTTTCTTGTCGGATTCTTGCTTTGATTCGATCATAATTCACTATGATCAAAGAGTTTAAGGAATTCGCCTTCAAAGGAAACCTCGTCGATATGGCCGTTGGTATCATTATCGGGGGAGCGTTTGGAACCGTTGTCACCAGCCTGGTAAAAGACATTTTTATGCCCATCATCGGGAGGATTACTGGGGGCATTGACTTCAGTAATCGATACATCGTCCTTGCGGGGGATGTCGCAGAGGGAGCCACATTGGAAACCGCTTCGAAGGTACCCGGCGTGAATCTTCTCACCTACGGAAGCTTTATCACTGCGTTCATCAGCTTCCTGATTCTCGCTTTTGTGCTCTTCCTAGTGATCAATAAATTCATGGGAGCCCTCAAAAAAGAAGAGGCTGTTCCTGTCAAAGAATCAAAGCTCAGCGACGAAGTTGTCCTTCTCACTGAGATCCGCGATTTGCTGGGCAAACAGAAAGGGTGATCAAATTTGAGAATTTTATAAAATTTAATATTTTTTCTTGCGAAAGAGGTTGACGGTTCTTTCTGTATCGCCTAAACTCAAAAAGTTGTTTTTGAGGGTTGTTGTTGACCCAAGTTTCATTGGTTGTTGTTGTGGATGTGTTTTCGGACACCTTACAAAAGAAGAGCCTCTCCGACGAGTCGGAGGGGCTTTTTTTGTGGCTCTTTCCAAAGGTGCCGGTAACTTCCGCCGTTTTCCCTTTTTCAATCTCCACCCTACTTTTCCGTGACAAGCCCTCTCGTGATTGCTGATCGAACCTTCCATTCCCGGCTGTTGCTTGGGACGGGGAAATTTTCGTCGAACGAGGTGATGCGGGATTCACTGGAGGCATCCGGCACGCAAATCGTGACCGTGGCCTTGCGGCGGGCCGATCTCAGCGGAGAGAAGGACCCCTACGCCAACATTTTGGAATTCATCGATCCGAAGAAATATCTCCTCCTGCCGAATACGTCGGGAGCGATGAACGCGGAGGAAGCCGTTCGACTTGCCCGCCTCGCGGCTTCGGCGGGGCTTCCGATGTGGGTCAAGCTGGAGATTCACCCGGATCCGACCTACCTGTTGCCCGATCCCATCGAGACGCTCAAGGCGGCCGAAATTCTGGTGAAAGAAGGGTTCGTCGTGCTTCCCTATATTAATGCCGATCCGGTCCTCGCGAAGCGACTTCAGGACGTCGGTACCGCGACGGTGATGCCCTTGGGTTCTCCCATCGGATCGAATCAAGGGATTGAGTCCAGGCGGCAGATCGAGATCATCATCGCCCAGGCGACCGTGCCGGTGGTCGTGGATGCCGGGATCGGTCGCCCCAGTCACGCCGCCGAGGCGCTTGAGATGGGGGCCGATGCCGTGCTCGTGAATACCGCCATAGCGATCGCAGGGAATCCACCAGCGGTAGCGTCCGCGTTCCGTATGGCGGTGGAGGCTGGCCGCATTGCGTTTGAATCGGGGGGGATCCCCGAAGTATCGACTGCTGCATCAGCGAGCAGCCCCCTCACCGGATTTCTCTTTTCCGGAGGAGAAAGCTGATTCCCTTTTCTCTATGAAACAGCAAAACCACCCGGACGCCGCGTCCGTAGACATCATTCTGCCATTGGATCTTTCCGAAGATGAAACGGCTAGAAAAAAAGCCGTGGGGAGAAAGCTGAAAATTCATCCCGCGAGGATTCAGGAACTTCGCCTTAAAAAACATTCCATTGATGCCCGCAAGAAAGACATCAAAGTGCAACTCCGCTTCGAAGTCGGGATCGACGGGCCTCTTCCAGCGGCCGAGCCGATCCGTCTCGATCTACCGGCAGTGGGGACTGCGGAAAAGACGGTCATCATCGTCGGGAGCGGTCCTGCGGGACTTTTTGCCGCACTCACTGCAATTGGGAAAGGATGGCGTCCGATTGTCCTGGAGCGGGGGAAGGACGTCTCGGCACGCCGCTTCGATCTAGCCCCTCTCTTGCGACATGGTACGGTTGTGGAGGATTCGAACTATTGTTTTGGCGAGGGTGGTGCCGGTACCTTTTCGGACGGGAAGCTTTACACCCGTGCGACCAAGCGCGGTCCCGTGAGCAAGGTTTACGAGATCCTCGTCGCGCACGGCGCTCCCGAGCAGATCCTCGTCGACGCCCATCCGCACATTGGGTCCAATCTCCTTCCGAATGTCGTCAAAGCGATGCGGGAGAGCATCCTTTCCGCCGGAGGCGAAGTTCGATTTGGAGCGAAAGTAACGGATTTCCTGCTCGATGCCGGTGCGATTCGCGGGGTGATGGTGAATGGCTCCGAGGAGATCATCGCTCACGCTGTCATCTTGGCGACTGGCCACTCCGCACGGGACATTTATCGAATGCTCGTAGCACACCAGATTCGGCTGGAACAAAAACCGTTTGCCGTCGGGGTCAGGATCGAACATCCGCAGCCGCTCATCGACAGTCTCCAATACCACTACGATCGCGGTTTGGAACGTCCCGAGCTTCTTCCGGCCGCCAGTTATGTGCTCGCGACAAAAGTGCGGGATCGGGGAGTTCACTCCTTTTGCATGTGCCCCGGAGGATTCATCGTCCCGGCGGCGACCGAAAATGACGAAGTCGTCGTCAATGGCATGAGCCTCTCGAAGCGGGACTC
>JAGNMT010000321.1 GCA_017991025.1 Verrucomicrobiales bacterium | reverse complement strand
TCATGAAAAGCAGCACCATCCTTCTCCTCGCCGCTACCCTTCTCGGCGGTTTCGCCTCTGGCGTCCGTGCCGAGTCGATTCATTTGAAACAATGCCCCGAATCTGTCATCAAAACGATCCAGGGGCAGGTCGGTCCTGGCCGCATTGACAAAATCAAATGTATTCGCCTGGAAGGTCGTGTCCTTTACCTCGCTGAAATCGATCTGCCCGGAAGGCGCGAACGTAAGATTCACGTCGGAGGTGATGGAACTCTCCTGAAGGTGATCGACGAGATCCGCCTCGCCGATCTTCCTCGTCCGGTCCGGGTTGCCGTCGATCCCTTCCTCGTTGGTGACAGTCATTTCGACAGTGCCGACAAAGTCACTGCTGCAGGCAAGACGGAATATCACGTAGATATCGAACTCGATGACGACGTCGATCTTCACCTCGTCCTCGGTGAAGGGGGAGAGATCCTCCGTCGTACGGAAGAAGGTGATTTCTGAATGCTGTCCTGACAGGTCCACTATTCGCAGTCCTTTCCCTTATCATGTCCGACTGCGTTTCGTAGGCTGGAGTCGGGATCACCGATCGGAAAGCGAGTGACATTCGCCGCGACAAGATTCGCCATTTCCTCTTCTCGGAAAAGTGTTTGGTTTTAACTCAAAGCCACCGAAACTGAGGTTACCCAGCACTATTCCCATGCGCCTGCTGCTCGTCGAGGATTCCAATCGTCTCCGCTCCACCCTTGTCCGCGCCCTCGCTCGCCTCGGCCACGCCGTGGATGAGGCTGCTGACGGGAACGAGGCCGATCTCGTGGCGAGTCTCAATCACTACGACATGATCATCCTCGATCTGATGCTGCCAGGTCGTAGTGGTTTGGAGTTGCTCGAATCCTGGCGGCGGAAAGGGGACAACACTCCTGTCATCATCCTCACGGCGATGAATGCAATCGAGGATCGTGTGCGCGGCCTCGCCCTCGGGGCGGACGACTACCTGGTGAAACCCTTCGCTCTTGCCGAGCTGGCCGCGAGAATCGAGGCGATCGTGCGGAGGCATCGCGGGAAGTCCGACTCTCGGGTGCGGGTCGGTGAAATCGAGATTGACTTCGCGGCGCGGACCGTGTGGAGAAAGGGGGAGGAAGTCGTCCTGACAGCCCGCGAATTTTCCCTCCTCGAATGCCTCGCTCGTCGCCTCGGGCAAATCCTCAGTCGTGAACAAATCGAGGCCCATCTCTATAACGAAGCGGAGAGTCCGCTCAGCAATGCCGTCGATGCGGCGATCTACTCCCTGCGTCGAAAACTTTCACCCGATGGCGCGCCACTGCTCATCCAGACACGTCGTGGGCTTGGTTATGTGATGCAGGAATCGTCATGAACTCGATTCGTCGCAACATGGCCTTGCGAATCGGGGGGGCCTCTTTGCTGCTCTCGCTCGGAGGTGGTTTTGGACTCTATTTCGCCCTCGATGGGGCACTCGCAACTCAGTTCGACCATGCCCTCGCCACCAAGGCCCAGGCGCTCGTGAGCGCAGCGGAGATCGATAACGGCAAATTTGAGATCGACCTCGACATCCAGGCTTTCGCCGGATTCGGATCGGGATCACCAGGCGATTACTTCCAGATTTCTGCCACCGACGGAAGCCCCGTTATACGTTCCCCTTCACTCGTGACTTCCGATTTGGCCGTGCCCGAAGGATTCAGCCTCACTGATCGGGGTTTTGAGAACATTGTCCTGCCCGATGGCCGGGCGGGGCGGGCCTACTGGGAATCCTTCACTCCTGAAATCGATGATGAGGAGGAGGTGGTGGAGGGATGGGTCGCTCCTGATCTCCGCATTCTGGTTGCGAGTGATCTCGGGGGGCTTCGTCGTACCCTGCGAACCGTCGCCCTTGTCATCAGCCTGTTTGGATGTGGCGCCGTCCTCCTCAGTCTCCTCATCCTTCGTGTCGTCGTCGGGGCCGGTCTGCAACCCCTCGAGCGACTCAGTGCCGATGTTCAGAGGATCGACGTGCATCGACTCGAGCACCGTCTTTCGCTCGATGGGCTTCCGCTCGAGTTGCATGGGGTCGGGGCGAAACTGAATGAGCTGCTCGAACGACTCGCGATCTCCTTTGCGAGGGAGAAGCGCTTCACGAGCGACGCCGCCCACGAGTTACGCACTCCCCTTGCGGAGCTGCGCGTCATGACCGAACTGGGCACGCAGTGGCCCGACGAGTTCACCGTCGAACACGGGCAGGAGATGATCACGGTGCTCGATGAATTGGAGAATCTCCTCAACACCCTTTCCCTCCTCGCCCGGTCCGAGGCAGGTCACTCCACTGGGAGTGAACCCATCGCTCTCTCCGCGTCGCTCCAAGAGATGATCGAGCAAAAACGAGGAGATGCCGACAGTCGGGGAATCTTGATCTCACTCACCGTAGAGGAGGGGGCCTTTCACAGTGATCCCATCCTATGGCGGGCGATCATAGGCAATCTCATCGGAAATTCCGTTGCCTACGCCCCGACTAACAGCCTCGTCCGCGTCGAGGCATCGCCGAATCATCTCCTGGTCAAGAATGAAGCCCCGGATCTCGAGAAGGCGGACCTGGAGCGTCTCTTTGAGCGATTTTGGAGGAAGTCGGCCTCCCGCTCCGAAAAAGGGCACTCGGGTCTCGGTCTCTCCGTCGTCCATGCGGCAGCGGAATATCTCGGGGGATCCTGCCGCGCATCGCTCGTAGACGGGTGGCTTACGATCGAAGTAACCTGGGCCGAATGAACAAGAAGGAACGTCTGTCAGAAATGTTCCAGAACTTGAATTCTTTCCCATCCTGCTGTTCCGTCCCGCTCCTATGACCTCGGAAGCTAGCCGCAAATACATCCGCTCCCGAAGCATGAATCCCGCGTGGGTGTTGCTGGCTTCCCGCCGCGCTCCGCTCGTCCTGAGCTGCCTGAAGCCGCTCTTCGAAGACGCCGGCGGCGACATCGCTTGGGAAGATGCGGTGGAAAAACTCGCTTTGATTTTCGGCGAGCACGCCAATGCGGAGGAATACGCGATCCCTGCCGGTGAACGGATCCAGGCAGCGAGGGCCGAACTGCGCGACTGGATTCGGCGCGGGCTGGTGGTGGAGCGAGAGGGCAGGCTCCTGCAAACGCATTCGTTGCAAAACGCGTTCCATTTTCTCGACAGTCTGGACGAGGAAATCATGACCTCCACGGCCTCGCGGTTAGCCACGGTACAGCGCGAGATCGAAGGGCTTGCCGCGAAATTGAATCCAATTCTCGCGGATCGATCTGCGCATTTGAAAAGACAGATCGTCGATCTCGAGGCAGAGTTGGCAAAGGTCGAGCGCGGCGAATTTGAAGTGTTGAGCGGACCAAAGGCCAATGAAGGCATCCGTGAAGTCTACAAACTCGCGGTCAGTCTGCGGTCAGATTTCCGACGGGTGGAGGATTCCTTTCGCAACGCTGACCATCAACTTCGCCAGGAGATCGTGCGCAGCGATCAAAACCGAGGGAGCGTCCTCGATCTCATGCTGGATGGTCACGAGGAGCTCTTGCAAACTCCCGAGGGTCAGGTCTTTGATGGTTTTTATGCGCAGCTCAACGAACAGGTCGAGCTGGACCAGATGAAGTCGCAACTGCGGTCCATTCTCGAAAATTCGAGTGCCACGGAAGCGCTCAATCGCAAGCAGATCGCAGAGCTGCGTTGGCTCGTGCCCGGGCTGGTCAGTGAGTCCGAACGAGTCATTCAGGCGCGAGCTCGGGGAGAGCGGGATGTCCGCGGTTTTATCAAGGCAGGCTTGGCGGGAGAACACCACCGGGTCGGGGCCATCCTCAACGAATTGCTGGAGCTGGCGACGGAGTTGGATTGGACCTCCGCCAGCCTGCGGCGCTCGCCCAGCCCGCTCCCTCCCGTCGCGGTCGGCGTCTATTCGCTGCCACTGGCCCAGCGACTCCGCTTTAAGGAACCCTCCGACGGTTCCCGAGACGAGATGAATCTCAGCGAACAAAACGCCAGTCTTGAGGAAGTAGGGCAGGACTTTTGGGATGCCCTCGACGGTCTCGACCGGCTTGCGCTTTTCCAAAATACCCGGGAATGCCTCCAGGAGTCCGAGTGTGGTCTGACTCTGGGCGATCTGGCAAGGGCTCTGCCACCGACCCACGATCTCGAGACCGTCACTTATTGGCTCAGCCTGGGCCGCGAGACCGGAGCCGATTTCGGCGAGGAGCGGGAGGACTTTGTCATCACTGACCGACTCGGCACCTTGACCCGATTTGAAGTTCCGAAAATTGTTTTAAACGGAAGCGCAGTCGGTGAAGTGGAACCGGAGGTGCTCGGTTGACATGACAGGGTTGAATGACGAAGCAAACCCTCTTGAGTCGCACGAAGAACTTTCTGCGACACCTCTTGAGGTGAAACAATTGGTGCAGGAGTTGCTCAAAAGCGGCTTCGTGGAGAGCAGCGCCAACGCGACCCGCTTTGAGGCGCTCTTGCGATGCCGGCGAAAAATCCAGTCGGCTCTGGAGCCGATCGATCTGGAGTTGGAGGTCGATGAACTGCGCGGCATCGCCCTGCTACGGGTCGCTCGCAGCGCCGCGCCGGACGCCGATGAAGAGTGGAGTCACCCCCTCGTGCGACGCCAGAGACTGACCTTGGAGCAGTCGCTCCTCATTGCGATCTTGAGGCAATTCTACGTCGTGCAGGAGCAGGAGAGCGGAATCGGAGTGCGGACAGTGAATGTCGCGTTGGAGGATCTGTTGGGGCAGCTCACGATCTTTCTCGGCGACACCGGCAGCGACACGAGAAACCGGCAGCGCCTTCTTACCTTGCTCGAACAACTCAAACCCCACGGCATCGTCTCCGAATTGTCCTCCCAGGGCGAGATCACGATACGTCCGCTCATCACTCGGCTCGCCAATCCGGAAACGCTGACCACTCTCTTGAATCACTTTCAAGGAATGGTGAACGCAACGGGAACTCTATCCTCGAATAACGATGAGTGAAGAACCTGAAAGTGATCTTCTGGGATTTGAGTTTGATTCCTCGACAGCGACAGCGACAGCGACCGGGGACGGGATTTCCTTTTGCCTGGCCGAACTGGAAGTGGTGAACTGGGGGCCCTTCGAGGGGCGGCACCGATGCCTCATCCATCCCGAGGGCACTGCCATCATCGGGCCCACGGGG
>JAGNMT010000015.1 GCA_017991025.1 Verrucomicrobiales bacterium | reverse complement strand
GTGGCAGAAGGAAAAGGTCACGAGAAAAATGGCTGATTCCAGTGTCATAGTGAATGAAGGTTGGCGGGGATATTAACATATGCTTATAATTATTTCAATAATTTTTATAATTATTTGTAATGACATACCGCTTTGGCAACCGTGCCACGCGAAAATGCTGCACACTGATGGCGCTCAGGCACTACACAAATCGACCGGGCCCCTGCTCACGCGCGGTCCGGTGCCCGGGGCGGAGCCCATCCCATGGCCTCCTCCGATGCTTCGTCGGGAGATTTATTGAGGCACCCGCAGAGTTAACCTAAAATCCTATTTCAAGTTTAAGGTTCAAATTTTAACGAATTGTAATACAATGAGTTACGACATTCGTATCCTACCTTTTGAGTGTGCTGGTATTGTCTCGTAACGCCCCGATTTAAAGAACTTGGAACGTGAAGCCTGAAACTTGAAACCCGGATTAAGGGTTAACCGAACAACGCCACCACCGGCTGGCCTTTGTCGGCCAGGGTAAAGGGTCGCATACTCGGCGAGTAAAGGACCTGGTCGAGTGGAAGACCGAGGGCGTAGCCGATCGTGGCGTTAAAATCCTGCACTTTAACTGCGTTTTCGACGATCTCGGAACCCCTTTCGTTGGTCTTTCCATAGACGGTGCCACCCTTGATGCCGCCGCCGGCAAGGAGACAACTGAAGGCCTTGGGATGGTGATCACGACCTTCGTTCGTATTGATCTCAGGCGTTCTTCCGAATTCGGTGGCAAGAACGACCAGCGTATCGTCAAGCAGCCCGCGACGCTCAAGGTCACTGAGCAGAGCCGAAAGGGCGGTATCGAGGATTCTGGCCTGTTCGGGCACGTTTACGAAATTGGAATTGTGCGTGTCCCAGCCTCCCATGGAAACCTCGACAAAATTGACGCCGTACTCGAGGAGGCGACGGGCGAGGAGACATCCGTGACCGAAAGGATTCTTCCCGTAGCGCTCCTTCATCGTTTCAGATTCGGCGGCGAGATCGAATGCGGTAAGATCTTTACTGCGCATCAGTTTGATCGCGTCGTCATACATGTCGGTATAGGCACGCACGTTCTTCTGGTCATACTTCTCGACAAAAGGAACGTCGAGTTTTTCGGCAAGGGAGCGATGGAAATTGAAACGGTCTTCCGTCATGCCCTTGTTCATGGCACTGTTTTGCAAGCCGCCTTCGGGATCGCGAATCATGAGGGGGGAGAGGCTGCTTTCAAAAAATCCCGCTCCGGGGTGGGAGGAATCGTTGCCGATCATGACGCTACCGGGAATGGAGGGATTACCGCGTCCATTAAATTTCAGCAGCCAGGCTCCCATCGCGGGGTGGCGGATCGAGCTGCGTAACTCGTAGCTGGTGTGCATGAAGTAGTTGCCCTGCTTGTGCGCGCCTTGAGTCGAACTCATCGAGTTGATCACGGCAAGCTTTTCCGCATGGCGTGAGAGGAGGGGCAGGTTGTCGGTGAGCTTCAGATCATCCACCTTGGTGTCGATCCGCTTCGTCGGGCCCATCACGTCCGGGGTGGCCTTCGGGTCAAAGGTGTCGAGGTGGGACATGCCGCCATTCATGTAGAGATAAATGACGCGTTTTGCGGTCGGGATCTGCTTCAGACTCGAGGCACCGGCTCCGGCGGCACGGGCGAAGTCAGGGAGCGTGGCGATGGCACTGACACCGAGGAAAGACTTGGCAGCGCGGGCGACAAAACCGCGGCGGGAGAGATCGGATTTCAAATTCATGGCGATGATGGATTTAACAGGGTCGGGTCACGGAGTGAACCCTGTCGGGTGGCTGGATTATTGAATGAAAAGGAATTGGCGGGTGTTGAGGAGGGTCCAGACGATACCGGTGACGCTCCCGGACTCGGGATCGGCGGCCCAGGCTTCCTGGTAGATCGCTTTCTCGGCCGCTGTGGGGAGGCGGCTGAGCATAGTCAGGTAGATCGTGTCGAGGCGGTCCTCGAATTTCTCCCCTCTCATATCGCGGGCCAGAACCGAATATTTGGCAGTGATTGCGTTGAGAGAGGGGCCGTTGAGCATGGCGAGGGACTGGGTGACAGCTGCCTGGTCGCTGGAGTTTTCAACCAGTTCACGGTCGCTCTGACCGAACTCTCGCAGGAAATGACCGGTCGGCGCGGGCGAGTTGATCTCCGAGGCGCGCTTCATGCGGTCCCGGGTCGTCTTGTTGAAGCTGCGGTAGTCGGTCTTGTCATCAGGCGAGACCACTTTCCAGGCGGCCTGCTCTCTGGCCTGTTGCTGCTTTTGCCGTCTCAGCAGGTCGGCTTCTTTTTCTGCGAACATGGCATTCACGAGTTCATCAATGATGCCTTCACCGGACTTCGTGCCGACGATCTCCGCCATGCCTTCGTTAAAAGATCGGTTTTCGGCGAGGAGGGCAGCCGCGAGTTCATTCATCAGGGTGTCGTCCTTGGCATTGCTGGCGACTTCCTTTGAGATTCCGGGTTTCGCAACTTCGGCTTTACCTTTCCCGGCCGGGGTTGCCGCTTTCGGGGCGAGTTTACTGGCGAGACCACCCCGATAGACGGTTTCCTCGATGCGGTCGGCGAGCTCGTCGCGAATCAATTTGGCGTCTTTGGTGGCCTCCTTCACCAGATCCGGATCGTCCGACTCGCGGGCTTTGGCGATCTTGGCCTGGGCGGCCTCGATTTTGACGGAGAGTTCTTCCTGAAACTTCACCACTTCCTGCATATTTTTGAGGAACTGGGCGGGTTTCTGATCGCAGACGGATTCAGCAATCAGTTGTACGGCCGCGGAGCGCTTTGCGGCGAGGAGTTCACGGGAGGAATCGGGAGCATCCGGTTCGGCGACAGTCATCGTCACGAGGGAATCCCAGATCTGTTCGGCGCTCATCCGTCTCAGGATGGGGCCGGCAAAATAATACGGGGTGCCCGGCACGTGTTCCTCGGGCGAGGCCTCCCTCTGATAAGCGTCGCTGCGGTAAAGAATGCGCTGAAAGGCCTGCAGGTCGTAGTTCAGCGAAACCATCAGCTTCTCGAGGTAGTCCATCAATGCCGCGTTCGACGCCACCGTCGTCTCTTTGATGTCATCGACCGGCTCGATCAGGCCGACGCCGAAAGCTCGTTTCCAGAGGCGGTTGGCGATGACTTTGGTGAAGCGGGGATTCTCCGGAGAGGTGAGCCATTCACCGAAGGCAAAAACCGGAGCCGTGCTTTCGCTGAGAACGGCCTCCTTACCCATGATCGTGGAGGGTTCCACGACAGAGAGGGGTTTTGCGTCGTCATATTTGTAGTCATGAGGGAGGTGCAGGCTGCGGCCGGTTTGTGTGACCGTGTTGTAGCGGATGGGGAAGAAGATTTCCGAGGCCGCTTTCCTGAGATCCTTCTCCACTTCGGGATTGCGACCTTTGCCTTTCTTCTCTTTGAGCAGTTCGAGGGCCTTCTGCTGGATCGGGTGGCTGTTCGTGCCGACCTGACCGTTGGTGAACGCGGCGAGGTGGTAATAGTCCATCTGGGTCACCGCATCGAAGGGATGATTGTGGCACTGAGCGCAGACAATCTGCGTGCCGAGGAAGACCTGGGTGGTGATCGCGAGATTATCAAGAGGCATGCCGTAGTCCCTGATATAGTAGCCAATCGCCGGATTCTCCCAGGTGCTTCCCGAGGCGGTCACCAGCTCGTAGACGAGTTTGTTGTACGACTTGTTCTCACGAATCGCCCGCTTCAGCCACTGCTCGTAGGCCAGGCCGATCGGGACACTCTGCCCGTTTCCGGAGAGATTGGTCCTCGAGCGAAGAAGATCGGCGAAGTAATTGTAATGGTGGGAAACATAGCCATCCGAGCCGATCAGCGAATCGACGAGCGCGTCCCGTTTTCCAGGTTCTTTGGATTCGATAAAGGCGAGTGCCTCCCGCTTGGTGGGAATGCGCCCGATGAGATCAAGATAGAGCCGACGGACGTAGACTTCGTCGGAGGCGATCGGGTTGGGCTTCAGTTTATGAGCCTGAAGATCTTCGAGGACAAGCTGATCAATCCGGGCAATCGATTCGTTCGGCTTCGCGGCCGTTGCCGGGAGCGCGTTGGAGACGAGAAGTGCCGCCAGCGCGGCGCAGGAGAGATGGATCTTCATAAGGGAGGAATGGTGCAACCCCGATTTTGAATCAGGGTTTCTGACGAAATCCTGCAAAAAGCAGCGGAAAAGACCGCGAGACGAACGAGCGGGCGACACCCTCACTTCTTCAACTCCGCGAAAATGAGACGTCCGGCACTGGTTTGAACGGCACCGGCGACGACGACGTGCTGTTGGGTGCCGATGTGACGCTTCCCGTGATTGACAACGATCATGGTGCCGTCGGGCAGGTAGCCGACCGCCTGATGATCGTCCTTGCCTTCTTTCACCAGCTCCAGATCTAGCTCGTCGCCGGGAGAGACAATGGGACGCAGCGCGAGGGCGAGCTCGTTGAGGTTGAGAACCGTCACTCCCTTGAGTCGCGCAACTTTACCGAGGTTGCCATCATTGGTAAGGATCCGAGCGCCCATGAGATCGGCGAGCTGCACCATCTTCGCCTCTGACGAGAGGCCGCTTTCGAAGGTTTCCTCGTGGATCACGATCTCGATGTTATCCGCCGACTTCATGGTGTTAAGCCCATCGATGCCGCGTTTACCCCGGCTGCGTTTGATGTCATCTGACGAGTCGGCCATTTTCTGGAGGTCATCGAGGACAAAACGGGGAACGACGAGGGCACCCCCGAGGAAGCCGGCCGCACATATGCCGGGAACACGACCGTCGATGACGATGTTCGTATCGAGCAGAGTCGGGAGATCCTGGAGGGCATCCTGGCGGAACCGCACGTAGGGGATGAGAAGCGAGAACTCCTCCCGTTTGCTGCGCAGGGCCAGCATCACCCCGATGAAACCGAAGGCGAGGAAGATGGCGAGGTTAAAAATGTTTCCCGCGAGCTGGAATTGTTCGACCCAGCCGGCCTGGAAAAAGCCGATTCGGGTGACGAGCCAGGCGCAGAGCAGGCCGATGAGGAGACCGAAGGTCCCGTGGGAAAATGAGCGGATGCTGAAGTGCCGCAACATGATGTCCAGGACAATCACCATCGAAGCAAACCCGACCCCGAGCAGAGCGCCGAACCACCAGATGTTCGTTGACTCTCCCATCGCCACGGAGGCACCAATAAATCCCGCAAGAAGCAGGAAAAACATACGGATGATATTGAGTAGGGACGCGGTATTCATCGGAGGGTCGGCGGGGACGCGCCTACTATACAGGCTTCGTCACATTTTGCGATTGCGGGTTTTACCGGAAACTCTGCGATGCCATCCATTTTCCCCGTCGGAGAAATCCCTCGAGGGGCAGCCCGGCACGGGCGGCGTGTTGTGAGACGATCTCCGCCTGGGTCGCAAGAAATCCCGAGACGATGACTCCTCCCCCGGGCGCGAGACGGCCCGGAAACAAGGGGAAAAGCGCCGCGAGAAGATCGCTGAAGAGGTTCGCTGCGATGAGATCGTAGCAGGTCTCCGTCGCATCACCCATCAATTCGATGGCATCGCCTTCAACGAATTCGATCTTCTCTGCGACGCCGTGACGTACGGCATTGCCCCGGGCGTACTCGAGCGCCATGCCGTCATTCTCGACCGCGACGATATGGGTGGCCCCGAGTTTTGCTGCGGCAATCGCGAGTATGCCGCTGCCGCACCCGAGGTCGATGACACTCCAGGATTTCCCGGCCCTTGACCTGGCAAAGTCGGAGAGAAAACGCAGACAGCCCGCCGTGGTCGGGTGTTCCCCGGTCCCGAAGGCGAGCTGGGGGGGGAAACTCAGAATGGCGCGGCGAGGATGCTCCTTTTGCAGCTTCGCAAGAGTTTTTGCGTCGTCCGCACCGGTGACGAGGAGGGAGTCCCTGATTTTGATGAGGGTTCCCCCGTTGAGGAGGGGTTTCGGCTGCCACTGCTCGGGCAGGATCGTGGTCACCATCCCCCCGTATCGGCCATGCAGCGCCTCCGTATCGGCTTTTGCCGTCGCGTAACTGGAAAGTCGCCAGCGTTTTCGCTTCACTGGTTTGTCGAGGACATAGTCGACCCGATCAAGCGTGAGCCGGGTTTCCCACTCATCGAGCCGGTCTTCTTCAACAAATTTTGACCAGCAATAAATCGTTTCCAAGAAAAATCCTCCGCGAAGTCTTAAGAGACTTGAAAGAAAAACTGGAGCGGGTGATGAGATTCGAACTCACGACATCAACCTTGGCAAGGTTGCGCTCTACCCCTGAGCTACACCCGCATATGCTACCTTGCAGCAGCGCGGACGGCAATCTGGCTAGAAATGGTCAAATTTCAAGGCAAAATTTTTAAATTCGATTGCCGAGCGTTGCCGCTCAAATAAAGACACCGAAAGGAAAGGGGAAATAGGTGTAACCGGCAGCACTTCCCTCATGATCCAGTGGAGACAGGTTGTCTTTTTATTTTTAGAGGGGTTAAATTTCAAACGAGCCTATTTTATGGAGTTCTTTAGGCAGGATTAACTACCTGGTCCCGGGGATTGGTTGATTCGAGAAGAGTTCCGTGGATCACGAGGCGGCAGATGGGGGCCTCGTAGGTCGGTTCTGATTCCGCTTTGAAACTTGGAGGCATTGCCTAAAGGCCGTTTGACCCCGACCCCGAATCCGCGCGGCCATCACTATTTCTCTTCCAAAAAGATCATCAGCTCCTGCGGCCGCAGATCCGCCGCGATCTCCCCGTCGGAGTAGCTCTTTTTCCCCTCATCGACAATCTTCTTTTCCGCATCGCTGCGCCATCGATGAAAAGTTTTGCTCAGCCTGCTTTCCGCAGCGGGGAGTTGGATCTTGACCCGCAGCGTCGCCGCAGCGTCGTAGGTGGCGGTGGGAGTGCTCGTCAGGCCGGTGAGGTTGACCACGGCGAAGCTCCAGCGGCCATCCGGGAGGCGGGAGGCGGCGGCGTTCAGCCTTGGTTTTTGGCCATGGGAGTTCACGAGATCTCCGCCCGGTTCCGCAGTGACGGGATACACCTCGCAACCGGTGGGAAAGGCGACTCTCAACATGCGGAGGTAGGTATATTGCAGCGACTCAAAGACCGTGCCGGTTTTGCGGTCGAAGACGAGCAGTTTCGTCGCGTTGTCTTTGTCGAGCGACAAGTCACTGCTGTCGGCATACGCGATGAAATGAATCCAGTGGGTCACCCGATGATTCAGGTCGTTCAGGAAGCGGGCCGCCAAAGAGGCGGCGCGCCGGGTATCTCCCGGTTCCTCATGGCCCGTGTTACCGGCTTCGGTGATCCAGAATTCCTTGTTCACCCCGGTGATGGCGCTGGCGATGGGAGTGTTGGCGGCCATGCTGTAGCTATGGGTGGCCAATCCCCGCAACGACTTCAGGGCCACGGCATCCGCACAGATCGCCTCGATCATCTCCAGTGTGGAGCGGTCGTTGTTGGCACGCTCGGGAGCCACGATGCCGACATCCTGTAAGCCACGTTGGTCCAGTTCCATCCGCAGGGCCTTGATCCCATCGACGACTTGCCTGGCGGAGAACTGCTCCGGTTCGTTGGCCAGCCCGGTGACATGGATCGGAATCTGGTGCCGGACTTTCAACTGCAGGATGAACTCCGCCAGCTTCCTACCGTATTCAGTCATGGGCTCGGCGGGGGCCGCTTCGCCACGAGCGGGGGCGAGCAGATTCGTCGTCACGCCCTGCTGCTTCGCCAGTTCCAGCCTTCCGCTGTCGAGGTAGCGCCGGGCGAACGTCGCCAGCATGGTCTCCACGGTCTCCTTTTCCCCGCTGGGAGCCCAGATACGGACCACGTTCATCTTCAGGTCACCGAAGACCCGCTTGGAGAAATCGGGAAGCACCCCCTCGGGCAAGGAATTCAACTCGGTTACCAAACTGGTCCCAAAACCGAGCAGTGTTTGTGCCGGTTCGGGTTCGACCGTGAGAACGACCCATTCATTCTCGTCAGTCTGCGCCAGGCCGCTCAAAGCGAAAGACAAGCACAGCCCCAGCGTGAAGGGTAAGCGGAAGGTTAAGGACGAGATCATGGTAAAATGGTCATTTGGGAGTCGTCGCCTGCCGTGACCATCCCGTGTCGATTCGGGTTCTAGCCTATCGGAGGGATTGGCTTTTTCAAGGCCTGCGCATCCCCCCTCCCTCGAGAGGGTGCTGGCCGCGCTTCAGGGAAGGACGATCCCTACGTCATTGCGGAGAAATGGCGATTGCTCTTCTCTTCGTCGGGATGATTGGTTGAGCACTGTGAGAATCTTCGGTGCCATTTCAGCCGTCTATTTGGGCCTCTATCTGATTGTGCCCGGGTGCCTGTGCCAATTGCTTAACTGCTTTGGTGTCGTACCCGGCGACTTCTCGACTCGAACCGAAGAACGTCTCGCATTCGCAGATGATTCTCACAGCACCGTCTGTCACTGTCACGATGCCCTCTCCAAAACAGCTGAGGTAACTCAGTCAACCGAGAGCAGCTCCGGGACTTTTGCCAGCCCGATAGCCGTGTTAAAAGAGACCGACTTAAACGTGCCCTCGCAGAAGGTCGCGGCACTCGGCAGCGGTCGTGCTCCGCCTACGGTTTCTCTGCCGTCGATAGCTTCGCTCCGGTCGTTCACCGGAGTCTACTTGATTTGATTTTTCGAAGCGGTGACTCTCTGCCCGCTTCACGTTCCTTAACCTTCTCTGCGGTCGGACCATTGAGTCCTGCAGATCATTACGGGGAAAGGAACTGAGTCTTTACCGGGGCAAGTCATGTCGCCGATCGATTCCCTGCTGCCTCATGGAGCGCCGGGCGTTCCTCCTCCTGCGCCCGCTGCACATGCAGTAGCCACTTCTCTCCGCCACCTCGGGTGCGGCACCTCGTCCCTATTCTTAACTCTTTTTTTGATGACTACGAAACTCTATTTTCTCTCCACTGCCTACACGCTGGCCTTTTTCAACACCGCCTCGGCAGGCAATGTAATCCTCTCCCTCAACGAAGCCAATGCCCGGGCACTCGAGAAGCACCCCTCTCTCGCTGTTTTCGATGCCGACCGCCGGATGGCCGATGCAAAAATCCTCTCCGCTCTTGCGATTCCGAATCCGGAAATCGATTTTGAAACGGAAGATGTCCTCGGCTCGGGCGAATACGAGGGCTTCCAGAGCGCCGTTTACAATCTGGGATTGAGCCAACTGCTCGAGCTCGGCGGAAAACGTCGCCAGCGGGCGGAAGTGGCAACGTCGCTTCGGGAGTCCGAAGATCTGCGCTTCGAAGCGGCGCGCCGTGAGGTGATGCTCGAAACGACCCGCCGTTTTGTCGCCGCCCTTGCCTCGCAGGAGGCGGAAGGCACGGCCGGGCAAAACCTCGCCATCGCCAAAGAGACCGTCGATTCGGTGAAGGGCCTTCAGGAGGGCGGTCGCGGTTCTGTCCTCGATGTGGGTCAAAGTGAACTCGGGCTCCGCGAGGCTCAATTACAGGTCGAGAGCGCCCGCAGTCGCTCGAAACTCGCCCGCCAACAACTCGCCTCACTCTGGGGTGATTCAAAACCCGACTTTGAGCGGGTCTCTGGCAAGCTGACGAACCCTGTGGCGGATCCGCCCTCGGTCGAGAGTCTCGATGGTTTTCTCGACGAACACCCGCTGATGGCGATGGCCCGCTCCGGGATTTCCACGGCCAAAAGGGAACTCAATCTGCAGGAACGCCTCCGTCAACCCGACCTGAATCTCGGGGTCGCGTGGCGCCGTGACACCACCGTCGATGACAATGCCGTTGTTCTGAACTTCTCTCTGCCCCTACCTCTCTGGAACAAAAACGAAGGCGGCATCGCCGAAGCGGAAGCCGGTATCGCCCGCAGTGAGGCACTCGTCAGTCAGGCGCGACTGGAGTTGTCAGCCGCACTCGCCGAGGCCGTCGCCCGGCTCGAGATCGCCCGCTCCCAGTATCAACTCGTCGCCGATCAGATGCTGCCCGCTGCGGCCAAACATCACGAAGCGGTCTCGGAAGGGTATCGCCTCGGACGCATCAGCTATCTCGAGCTACTCGAGGCGCGGCGAGCCCTCACCCAGGTCCGCGGGCAGCGGATTGAAATGCTCTCGGGCTACCACCTGGCCCGTGTCGAAATCGAAGCTCTCACGGGCAAGGCTCTCTGAACACTCTCTTCCTTTTCCCATCCCAACAAACCTATGAATCCCATTCTTCTTCAACGCAGCAGCTCGCTCTTCCCGGCGATACTCGTCTCGGCGCTCATGCTCCCGTCCGCGATTCTGCCAACGCCGTCCCTCGCCGGGGAACCCTTTGAACTCTCAACCGAAGCCGTCGCGAATCTCCGGCTCGAATATGTCAAAGTAGAACCCAGTCCCCTCAGTCGCGTCATCAAAGCCACCGGAACAGTCCGCCTCGATGAGAGACACGTGATCGAGATCGTTCCGCGCATCGCCGGGATCATCGACAAAGATCATCAGCCACTCGGAGCGGTTGTCGCAAAAGGTGATCCGCTTTTTAAACTCGAGAGCGCCGAGCTAGCTACGAATCTCACCACCTACGTCGATGCGGAGCAGGCGATGACCTTTGCTCACACCGCACTTGATCAGGAAAAGCAGCTTTTTGAACGAAGGCTCAGTTCAAAGGAAACACTCCAGGCACGTGAACTCGATTTCCAGAAGGCTCTCGCCGAGCATACGCGTGCCTTGCAGCCGCTGAAATTGCTGCATTTCGACGAAGGCACGATCCACCAATATCTCACCAACGTCGGTGCCGGCAACTACACCTCGCTTGAAGTGACCGCTCCGGAAGCAGGTGAGATTATCGAAAAGTCGATCCGCCTCGGTGCCTCGGTCGAACCGGATGAAAAGCTCTACACCATCGCCAATCTCTCGGAACTCTGGTTGGACTTTCACGTCTCTCTCCGCGACGCGGCGATTCTGGAATCGGGCCAGGTGGTCACTGTCGAATCGAGCGTGGCGCGCGGACAGCAGAGTGACGGCAAGGTCATCTATGTCGCTCCGCTCGCGGACGAAGCTACCCGAACCGTGCTCGTACGGGCGACCCTGCCGAATGCGGATCGAGCCTGGCGACCGGGTACTCCGGTCACGGTCTCGGTGACCGCCTCGTCGGAGAAGGACGCCGACAATACGATGCTTGCAGTCCCGTCCTCCGCTCTCGTCGACTACGACGGAGGGAAAGCGGTCTTCGTCCGCAGTGGAGAGGCGGCCTTTCGAGTTGTCTCCGTGGAGATTGGCGAAAGCGACGGCCTCGTCACTCGAATCGTCAGCGGACTCACGGCCGGAGACACCGTGGTGATCGTCAACGCGGCCCAACTCAAGGGCCATCTCGAAATGACCAACTAATAAATCGCCATGCTCGGACACCTTATTCAATTCGCGCTCTCGCAGCGCCTCCTTTTCATGGTTCTCACGCTGGTGCTTGCCGGCGTCGGCATTCGTGCCTTTCGGGATCTCCCCATCGATGCCTTCCCGGACATCTCGAACACCCAGGTCCAGGTCATCGTTAAAGCTCCCGGGATGACTCCCGGCGAGGTCGAACAACGGATCACCTACCCGCTCGAAACGGAAGTCCGGGGGATTCCCCGCCAGACAGTGTTGCGATCGCTGACCAAATACGCGCTCTCCGTCATCACGATCGATTTCTCGGACGGCACCGACATTTACTGGGCGCGCCAGCAGGTCTCGGAGCGCATCGGCCAGGTCCTCTCGGAGTTGCCGGAGGGCGTCGAGGGTGGTCTCGCTCCGATCACGATGCCACTCTCGGATGTCTACATGTTCCTCGTCGAAGGCGAGGGCTACAACAACATGGAGTTGCGTAGTATGCTCGACTGGATCATCCGCCCGCGACTCCTCTCGGTCGAGGGTGTCGCCGACGTCAATGCGCTCGGCGGAGAGGTGCGATCCTTTCAGGTCGTTCCTTCGCCCGACGCCCTCATCGCCTTTGATCTGACGATTGACGACATCTGCACGGCCCTCGAAAAGAACAACCGCAATGCCGGGGGAGACCGAGTCGTTCGCAATGACGAGGTGCTCCTCGTCAACACCGTCGGCCAGCTTGAGAACATCGAGGAAATTGGACTCGTCCCCGTCGCGACACGCAACGGACAACCCGTTCTCGTGCGCGACGTCGCCGACGTCAGTCTCGGATCGTTGACCCGCTACGGAGGCGTCACCGGCAATGGAAAAGGCGAAGTGGTCGAGGGTCTCGTCCTGAACCGTCGTGGCGCCAACGGCCAGAAGACGGTAGCCGCTGTCAAGGAGGCGCTCGAGGAGGTGAAGGCGGCCTTGCCGGACGGTGTCCGCATCGTTCCCTTTTACGACCGAGCCGAACTCATCACGACCGCCGTGGATGCCGTCCGCAAGGCGCTCATCGAGGCCGTCGTCCTTGTCCTCGTGGTCCTCGTCCTCTTCCTCGGTAATCTCCGCAGTGCCGTCACTGTCGGTGTCGTCCTCCCGCTCACGGTTCTCGGCACCTTCGTGGTCATGAAATCCATCGATCTCACCGCCAACTTAATGTCCCTCGGCGGGATCGCCATCGCCATCGGGATTCTTGTCGATTCCGCGGTCGTCATGGTGGAGAACATTCATTCCCGCCTTCATCAGGGGGATCATCATGGTCGGGCGAAAGTTCTCGTGCATGCCGCCCGCGAAGTTGCGACTCCCATCTTCGCCGGAGCCATCATCATCGTGGTCTCACTGACGCCTATTCTGGGTCTGTCAGGAATCGAGGGGAAACTGTTCCGCCCCCTCGCGATGACGATCGCGATCTCCATGCTCGTCAGTCTCGTCCTCAGCCTCACCGTCATTCCCGTGATTGCTTCACTGCTCATGAACTCCCACGGAGGCGGGGACAATTTCGCGATCCGCTTTGTGAAACGTCTCTATGAACCGACTCTCCGCTGGGTCCTGAACCACACAGGTCTTGCCGTTTCCATCGCCCTCGCCCTGCTCGCTCTCAGCGCCGTTCTCGCGATGCGGGTCGGCAAGGAGTTCCTGCCTTTTCTCGATGAGGGGACCATCGTCGTTCAGTTCGAGAAACTGCCTTCGATCTCTTTGGAAAAATCCCTCGAGATCGACGTCCGGATCGAACAGGAACTCCTCAAGATTCCCGAGATCACCGGCATTGTCTCCCGCGTCGGGTCGGATGAGCTGCGTCTCGATCCCATGGGGCTCAATGAAAGCGACGTCTTTCTCGTGACGAAACCACGCCGGGAGTGGTCGGTCGATTCCGTCGAGGGGATACAGGAGAAAATCCGGGCGGTGCTCGAGCAGTTTCCCGGCGTTGCCTTCGGCTTCACCCAGCCCATCGACATGCGGGTTTCCGAAATGATCTCCGGCGTGAGTTCCGCCGTCGCCGTGAAACTGACCGGCGATGATCTCGACGTGCTCGACGCCAAGGCCCGCGAGATCGAGAGCGTCATTGCCTCCATCACCGGTGCCGTCGATGTTCAGCGCACGCCGCTGAGTGGCCAGCTCTATCTTGAGGTCCATCTGCGACATGCAGAACTCGGCCGACTCGGCCTCAGTGTCGAAGAGGTGAACAATCTCATCAGCCGGGCCGTCGCCGGCGAAATCGTCACCGAGATCGTCGAGGGTAACCGACGTATTCCAATACAGGTCAGGTATCCCGAGTCCGCACGCAAAGACGCGGAAGCCCTCGGCAAAATGCAGATCACCACTCCGACCGGTCATCGCATTTTCCTCTCCGACATCACTGACATCCGGGAGGTCGACGGGCCGACCCAGATCGAGCGCTCGGATGGCAAACGGGTCGTCGTGCTGCAGTCGAACGTCGAAGGCCGCGACGTCGTCGGATTTGTGCAGGAGGTCGAGCAACGCCTGAAGACCGACGTCGATCTGCCGCCGGGCTATTTCCTCGATCTTGCTGGACAGTTCGAGAATCAGGCCCGGGCGAGCAAGCAGCTCGGCATCGTTGTCCCTTTCGCCCTTCTCGCCATTTTCATGATCCTCATCACCACCCTCGGGGCGGTGCGTCAGGCCATTTTGATTCTCGCGAACATCCCCTTCGCCCTCATCGGGGGCATCCTCGCGCTCTTCTTTTCGGGCTTCTACCTGTCGGTTCCCGCCTCGGTGGGATTCATCGCCCTGCTTGGCCTCGCGATCATGAACGGAGTGGTCATGGTCACCTTTTTCAACCAGCTCCGTGAAGAAGGGGCCTCCATTGAAGAAGCCGTGACCACCGGAGCGGAGCGGCGCGTCCGGCCCGTCCTCATGACCGCGCTCCTCGCTATCCTCGGGCTCGTGCCCTTGCTCCTGGCGTCGGGGCCGGGCTCGGAAATCCAGAAGCCCCTCGCCGTCGTCGTCGTGGGCGGCACGATTACCTCGACCACCCTCACCCTGCTGCTGCTGCCGGCGCTCTACCGTCGCATCGAGGAGTGGATGGAGCGCCGCTACCCGGCGTGATCGTTTTGAACCAGCCAATTAATCCGCCATGAAAAACCTCCCCTCTTCGCGATCCCTCCCCGGTGAGCCGCCATGGGGCGCTTGCCGCCGGGGCGGAAAGAGCACGTTGCCTCATAACTAAAGACGCCGAAGGCCGGATCCGGGAAAAGGCGGTTGAAGCCCATTGCCTCATCCCTGCGGACCTGATCCAGTTCCCTGCCGACGACCTGTCTTGACAGGCTCATTCCGACGCGGCAGCTTTCAAACATGAAATCCCCCTTGCCCCTGGTGCGGCGTTCCTGCGCCTTTACTTTCGCCGGCCTTGCCCTGACGCTCTCCCTTCGCGCCGCAGACAGCTGGCCGGACTATCGGGGGCCAAACCAGGATGGCCACGCGGGCACGGCCGGACTTGCCTTGAGTTGGAGCGAATCCGAGAACGTGAAATGGAAGACGGAGATCCCCCTCCTCGGACTCTCCTCACCCATCGTGATGGACAACCAGGTCTGGCTGACCACCGCGACCGAGGACGGCCACGACTTCTATGTCCTCTGCATCGATGCGACCACCGGCGAGATCCTCGCCAATGAAAAGATTTTCCACAGCGACGATCCCCAGTCCATGGGTAACGGAGCGGCCGACAACAGCTACGCCACCCCCTCGGCCGTCATCGAGCCCGGACGCGTCTACGTGCACTACGGCCATTTTGGAACCGCCTGTCTCGATACGATCACCCGCAAGGTCCTCTGGAAACGGGACGACCTGAAGTGCTGGCATTACCGGGGTGCTTCCTCCTCGCCCGTGCTCTTCGAAAATCTTCTCATCCTGACCTTCGACGGAGCGGACCTGCAATATGTCGCCGCCCTCGACAAAACCACCGGAAAGACCGTGTGGAAGACGGACCGCTCTGCCGTGTGGAACGACGAACACATCGACAAGCAGATGGTGAAGGAGGGCGACTGGCGCAAGGCGCACGGCACGCCCTTGATCGTTACGATAGCCGGGAATCCGGTGATGTGCAGCGTCGGCGCCAAGGCCGCCTACGGCTACGATCCCCGCACCGGCAAGGAGCTCTGGCGGGTCGATCATCCGGCCTATTCCGCCGCAGCCCGGCCCATTTATTACGACGGGCGTTTCATCATCGTCACCGGTTTCAGCCAGGGTGCGGAAATGATTTCGGTGAAGGCCGGCGGCCAGGGGGTGGTTACTGACACGCATGTCGAGTGGAGGATCGAAAAATCCTTTCCGAAATACTCTTCCCCCATCGTGGTCGATGACTTGGTCTATTTCGCCATGGATGACAGCTTCGTCGTCTGCGCCGAGGCCAAAACCGGAAGAGAGGTTTGGCGGGGACGGCTCAACGGCAAGTTCCGCGCATGTCCCATCTACGCGGACGGAAAACTGTTCTTCTTCAGCCTCGAGGGAGAGACCAGCGTGCTCGAGCCCGGACACGAATTCAAGGTCCTCGCGACGAACCGCCTTGCCGACAATGCCCCGCTCGATGATCCCCGGCGTGGTCCCGGGTTCATGGCCTCACCCGCCGTGGTCGGAAAGGCGATGTTCCTGCGGACGCGGCATCACCTTTATCGGATTGAGTCGGAATAAGGGCGTGACGGGTCGGCGGTCGGGGGAATGGGACCGGTTCGAAGGTATTTGGTGAAACTCCGGCAACGTCCCGGGAACTCGTTTAAATTTTGAACGGGTTGACGACCCTGATACCGTCGTAATCCTGTCCGTCGTTCATGTCCTCCGAGTAGACGATGGCACAGCCGAGTTCGGCGGCGGCGGCGAGAATCGTGGCGTCCCACTGGGAAAGCTGGTAGCGCCGGCGCAGAATCACGGCGGAGACGACGATCTCGTGGGTGATGGCTTGCACCCTCACCAGGGCGGCCAATCCGAGAGTGGCGTCGATGTTCGACTCGGTGATGCCGAGGGCCGGTTTCCTGAGCGCGTTCGCGATATATTCCTGAAGGACCTGCGCGGAGAGAGCGAAAGGGTGGTTCAAGATCAGACTCTCGGCCACATCCCGCTTCCACGCGTCGGCAGGAGCGGAGGAGGAAGCGTAGAGAAGCACATTGGAGTCGAGAAAGACCTCATCGCTCATAGATCTCCTCCCGTTTCAGGGGAGTCATCGGTTCGGTATTGCTCGCCCGCATCTCCCGGAGAAGCTCCTTCATGGCTGCCTCCCGCTCTTTCCGCTCGACCTCGGGCGGCGTCTCGGTCATCAGCTTGAGCCCCTGCAGGACGAGCTCCCGCAGGGTCGTGCGCCGCGTCGCCGCGACGATCTTCGCCTTCGTCAACACGTCCTCGGGCAGGTCGATGGTCGTCTTCATAGAGCAATAAATACAGGAATATGGGTGCGATGGGAAGAGAAAAGCGTTGGGACTGCCATGGAATTGCTTTTTCATCTCTATTGATTTCGCTATGCTCCATCCATCTGCGCTCCGCTCCGATTGCACCCGCCCCACCGGAAGGCCGGGGAAAGGGGCGCTGCTCGAGCATCCTGACAAAGCCACCGCGTTCGGGAACCGGGCCTGCGCCCGGGTCGATCACAGCAACAGCCGCGAAGCGATGACCCGGGCGACCGACGAGGTCTTCAGGAGGGTCCTGTGGGGGAGTTGAGAGGGTGGGGGAGTGACGTCAGCGTTTTCTCACGCCAGAATTTCCCGCGCCACCTCGCCATAGACATCGGTGAGTCGGTAATCGCGCCCCTGGTGGCGCCACGTGAGGGCCTTGTGGTCGAGGCCGAGGAGATGCAGGATAGTGGCGTGGAGGTCGTGGAGGTGGACCTTGCCCGAAACCGGCCGGTATCCAAAAGCATCGGTCTCGCCATGCATGAGGCCACCCTTCACCCCACCGCCGGCCATCCAGGCGCAGAAGCTCTCAGGCTGGTGTTCGCGGCCGTGCTTCTCGATCGGCGCGGTGCCGCTGAGGTCCTGGCTCCAAGGGGTGCGGCCGAACTCGCCGCTCCAGACCACGAGGGTGTCTTCGAGCAGGCCGCGCGACTGGAGATCGCGAATCAGACCGGCGCAGGGCTGGTCAGTCGCGGCGCAGGCCTTCGGCAGGCCGCTGCGGATGTCACCGTGGTGATCCCAACCGTCCATGGTGACCTGCACGAAGCGAACGCCAGCCTCGCTGAGACGACGCGCGAGGAGACAGGCGCGACCATTCCGGTCCGTCGTTTTTTCGCCGATGCCGTAGAGCTTTTGAGTGGCCCCGGTCTCTTTGGACAAATCGACCAGGTCCGGCGTGGTAGCCTGCATGCGGAAAGCGGTCTCGAGACTGTGGATCATGCCCTCGAGGCGGGCGTCGCCGGGGTCGCTCTCGACGAGGCGCCGGTTCATGCGCTGGATGAAGTCAAAACGGCGCTTCTGCGAAGTGGCATCGGTGGACGCGTCGGTAAGGAAGTCGATCGCCGGATCGCTTGCCTTCGCGGGCAGGACCACCGGGGTGCCCTGATGGGCGGCGGGCAGGAAGGAGGCGGCGTAATTTCGTGTGTCGATGCCGGGATGAATAGTGAGAAAGGCGGGCAGGCTCTGGTTTTCCGTGCCGAGGCCGTAGCTGATCCACGATCCGATCGAAGGACGCGCTTCGGCGATGGCCCCCGTGTGGATCTGGAGAGCGGCGGGTCCGTGCTGGTTATTGTCGGCATGCACGGCACGCAGGAGGCACAATTCATCGGCGATAGAAGCGGTGTGCGGGAGGAGATCGGAAATGGTCAGGCCCGACTGCCCGCGCGGCCGCACCGGCACGTCGGTGCCGAGGGCGAGGAGCTTGTCGGTGCTTTCGTGGCGGTGCTGCTCGGGCAGAGGCGCGTCGACGGACTGGCCGTGCTTTTTTTGGATGAGCGGCTTCGGATCGAAAAGATCCATCTGCGAAGGACCACCCGCCATGAAGAGGAAAATGACGCGCTTGGCTCGCGGCCGGAGCATCGGAGCGCGCAGGGCGAGCGGATTCGATGCGGCCTGGAGCAGCCCGTTCAAGGCCATCGCGCCAAAGCCCGCGCTGGTTTGGCGCAGCCAGGAGCGGCGGCTGGAGTTGAAACGTGAGTGGTTCATGGATGGAAGAATTGAATGCCGGGGCACTGGGCGAAGTGCCAGTCATACGCGCCGGTGCGTGAAGAGGGCAGGCCTATGCCGAGATAAGCCAGCGCGAGGGTGCGGAACCACGTCGGGAACATGCCGCTGCCGTCCACGGGCGCGGCGAGCAGCGGATGGCCGTATTCGAACTTGGTGCCGCGGATCCAGGTGAAGCCGCCGTCCTCGTTTTGATGGCTCCAGACGTGATCCTCGGCACGGGCGAGCGCCTGCTCGATCTTCGCACGCTGCGGGCCGCTTTTCAAAAGACGCGCCAGCGGGTCGATCGAGTCGATGTCCTCACAAGCGCTGCTCCGCGGTCCATGCACGCCTTGGCCGAATCCGGCATCCTTGCCGCCCTGGGTGCGAAGGATGCGGGAGATGGCCGCCTCCGGGTGAGGCACTGGCACCCGATCATAAAAATAAAGCAGCCAGAAGTGATACGCGCCCATCACCGCACGGGAAAGACCGTCGCCCTTGCTGAGATCGTAACTGCCCCACAGGCCGCTCTTTGCATCCAGGTGATGCTGCGAGAGCCAGTCGATCATCTCCTGCACCGCTCCGGCGGCACGCGGCTCCCTCTGGAAGTCGCGCGCGTATTGCAGCAGCGTGCCGATGTTGAGCACTTCGTTCCCGGCAAAGTCCGCCTTCGACCAGTCGCGGTCTTCCAGCCAGGCGGTGAGCTTCTCCTTGGCGAAAAAAGGCTCCAGATGCGTCAGCGGCTTCGCGGCCACGGCCCCGAGACAGGTCAGCGCGGTTACGACATGGCAGCTCAGATGCCGCCGACCGCACCACTCGGGGTCGCCTTGATACCAGCCTTCGCCAAAGATGCGCGGATCGCGGAAGAGCCCGTCCTTATCCTGATGCGACTGGAGATACGCGATCCACTCCTCGTGCTGCTTCCGGGTGAGTGTGTCGAGATCACGGTAAAGACTCCGCGTCATCGCGGCATAGGTGGAGCTGTAGAG
>JAGNMT010000320.1 GCA_017991025.1 Verrucomicrobiales bacterium | reverse complement strand
CCACGGTGCCTTTCGAGGTTGATCGTAATCGCTGGGCAGGTCTCGGGGTTCCCCGGGAGCGGATCGAGGTCACGGGCAGCGTGAAATTCGACAGCACCGGTCATTCCGCGACGACTGAAGCGCTGAGGACCGAACTCGACCAATGGCTCACCGGGACCGGCATGCCTGCGACCCGACGCCTTCTTCTCGCCGGCAGCACTCATGACGGTGAGGAGCAATTGATCGCAAAAATCACAGCACAACTCAGAGTCAGTATTCCCGATCTCTTCCTCGTCATCGTGCCGCGACACGCCGAGCGCGGTGCCGGGATCGCTTCGCAATTAAGCGCAATCGGCTTTGATCCCGTTCTGCGTGTCGCGGCCAACAGGGGTGAGTCAGTGACCGGAGAGGGTTCGGTCAGCCCGGAGACACCTTCCCGCAATCGAGTCTGGATCGCGAACACCACCGGAGAGCTTCGCTCCTGGTTCCAACTCGCAGAAGTCGTGATCATCGGGAAGAGTTTTTGCAGTGAGGGCGGACAAAACCCGGTCGAGCCTCTCCTTGCGGGAAAACCCGTCGTTGTCGGCCCCCACATGGAGAACTTCGCCGACGTCATTACCGATCTCATCGCGGTGTCGGGGATTTGCCAGGTCGATGGTGAAGCGACGCTCGCCGCCGCTCTGCGCGATTTTTTTAACGACCCCGCGAAGGCCCTTGGCATGGCCCGCCGGGGAGCGGCCGCGATGTCCGGGCACGAGGGCGCAGCGGCACGAAACGCTGTTTTTATTTTAAAGCACGACTCTGTCGCTTAACCAAATCCCACACTGGACAGTCGGCACCCTTTCCATCACCATTAGCCTCGTAAAATTTCTCTACTATGCCTGCTTTTACCACCCTCACCCACGACTACTGGCCGGTTCTCGTCGCCTATGTAGTCGGGGCGACTCCTTTCGGTTTTCTCGCGGGGAAGTTGAAGGGTATCGACATACGGGATCATGGCAGTGGCAATATCGGGGCGACGAATGTCCTCCGCGTCCTCGGAAAACCAGTCGGCATTACAGTGCTGGCGCTTGATGTCTGCAAAGGACTTCTCCCCGTGCTGATTGCAAAAATGGTGAACGATTCTTCTCTCGTCCATATCGCCACAGCCATGGCGGCCATCCTCGGACACAACTACACCTTCTGGCTTCGGTTTAAAGGGGGCAAGGGGATCGCCACGACTGCGGGAGCGATCCTGCCCATCATGCCCTATGCGCTCATCGCCGCCGTCATCGGTTGGATTATTGTGTTGAAGATCTCACGCTACGTTTCCCTCGCCTCCATTACCGCCGCGCTCATCATCCCGGTGACGCTCCTCGTTGAGAGTGCCGTCACCGGCGTGTGGGAATGGAATATCTTCAGCTTCGGGCTGTTCGTCTGCCTTCTCGCCATCTTCAAACATCGCAGTAACATCGGTCGACTTTGCCGCGGTGAGGAAAACCGATTTGGCAAAAAACCCTCAACTGATGAAACTCCCTGACACATGATGACGAACAAAGCAGCCGTGCTCGGAGCAGGGAGCTGGGGCACCGGTCTTTCTATCGCCCTCGCTGACAGCGGACGGGAAGTCACGATTTTCGGGAATAATGCGGTTATCCGTGACGACATCAACCTGAACCATCGCAACTCGCGATACCTCCCTGACGTCATTCTCTCAGACCGGATTCGTTGCACCACTGACATCGCTGATCTCAAAGACATGCCCGTCATTCTTCTGGTCGTTCCGTCACAGGTCGCCCGACTCGTGCTAGGCCAACTTGCTGAAGTCGGGATCCCGTCGGACACCATCATCGTGAGTTGCACCAAGGGCATCGACCCCGGAACCGGGAAGCTGATGCACGAACTGATTCGCGAGTTCTTCCCCGAAACTTCCGTTGCGGTGTTGTCAGGACCGAGCCATGCCGAGGAGGTCGCGAAGCGCAAGGCCACTCTCGCCACGATCGGATCCGAAGACCCTGCCATTGCCACCCGGGTTCAGGAGATCTTTGCCCTGCCATGGTTCCGCACCTATACCAGCAGCGATGTCATCGGCATTGAGCTCGGCGGCGTCGTGAAGAATGTCTTTGCGATCGCGGCCGGGGCCATCGACGGACTGGGACTGGGTGACAATGCCAAAGCGGCGATGGTCACTCGTGGTCTCGCCGAAATGACCCGCCTCGGTATCGCGTTGGGTGCACGCGAGGAAACCTTCCGCGGCCTCAGCGGGATAGGCGATCTCGTCGTGACCTGCTACAGCGTTCACAGCCGGAACAACCGCGTCGGTCGAATGCTGGGCTCGGGTAAATCGCTCGAAGAGACGATCGCGGCAATGAATCAGGTTGCCGAAGGAGTGCCCAATGCGAAGAATGCCTACGAGCTCGCCCGCAAGCTGGGGGTCAGAACACCGCTCATCGATCAGGCGTATGCGGTTCTTTATCAGAACAAACCGCCGGCGGACGCCTTGAGAGAACTTCTAACTCGAGATCAGCGCTCCGAGACGGATTGACTGCGCCCGCGACGGAACTCTCCCCATGCGTCTCCTCCTTACTGTCACGATATTGTTTCTCCTGCACCTTTCGCCGGGCAATCACGCCCGGGCCGGAAACCTGACCTTTATCAGTGGCGAGGAGTTGCCCGGTGAACCCGTTGACTTCGATTTTGAAAAAAAGACGATCACGGTAACCAATCCGCTGACCGGAAAGAATACGATCGTGCCGACCGAAAATCTCTCGCTTCGGGGTCGGCAGCGACTCCTCTTTTCGCCGCTCTTTCACCGGGCTGATACCGGGCAATCTCTCTGGCCACCGGAAAAACGCCGCCTTCTTTTCAAGGCGATCATGCTGCCCTCCGTCATTCTTTTCTTCGGATTTTGGGTTTCGAGCTGGCTCATTGCAGGAAAGGCAAATCCTCTGCTTGCCCTGATCGGTTTTCTCGGTTCCTGGATCATCGTGGCGATCTTTGCGGTATGTTACGGTTTCTTCTTTATCCGTTTCGGAGGAGGACTCAAAACTACGCTCTTCGGGATCATAGTCACCATGGCCTTCACACCACTTTATGTCTCGGCAGTCTACAACTGCAGTTATCAAAAGGGGAATCTGGTTTTCTATTTTCACCTCATTGCCAGTCTCTGCTTACTCAGCATCGGCATGGTTCTGGTCGAAGCCATTGCCGGGGATGAACGAGTCGACGCCTGGTGGAATCGCACCGTCTTTGAACCGCTCGGACTCATTGGCCCGACTCATCGCGAAGTCGGTAGCCCCCTTCCGGAAAGAGACTCAAAAGCCATTTGAGATAGGCCGGGGCGTCGTCTGCATTTTCCGGCGGAGCCCAGTCGGCGAAGACCTTGTCCTGATCATCGTAAGGGCCGCGTTTTATCTCCAGAATTATGGTATCCGGTGCCAATGCAAGCACCCCGTGCCAGACCCGCGCCTCGATATCGATAAGATCGCCAACCGAGAGGCGACTCGTCGTGAGGACCTCACCTGCGGCATCGAATGTCACAAATCCGAGGCTCCCCGAAGTCACGAGAATCGTCTCCGAAGCGCAGTCGCGGGGATGCTGATGGGCCTGTATATAGGTGCCGGGCTGAAGGAAGTTCACCATACGCTGAACGAGGTCGTCCTGGTGCCTATGGATCGGTAGCAGCATCCTCCGTCGCGGACTGCGGCGGGACAGGGCCAACCCCTCCGCACACAGCGCGGCAGTGAGTTCAAAAACAGGCCCCGTCGGATTCGTCATTGCAAGTGTCATCCCTACGGCTCCCCTGAAAGGGGACCCGGGGCAAGTGGCAATTTCTCCGGCTGTGCCCCTTTCATGTCATCGGTCACGTACGGAGAAAATTTGTGCCGCCCTCAAGATCACCCGAATCGTGAATTGACGTCGATTCCTGGCAACGGCATACTTTTGATGATGCTTCCGCCAACCGGCCCTCACTCAATGGATACCTTACCGCCCCCAATCGGCGCAACCGCTCCTGGTGCCGCACCAACCCCCAAATGGCCGAAGATTATCGGTATTATCGCGATTATTTTCGGTTCAGGCGGATTACTCTCTGGAGTAATCGGGCCACTCAGCATGCTGATGGTCCGCACGCAGATGGAAGGTTTTGTGAAACAGGGAGCCGATCAAACCAAAGTGGATGACTACCTCGCGAGACTAGCTCAAATCACCTATTCGAGTGCAATCGCGAATGCCCTTATTGGCATCATTCTCCTCACGGGAGGCATCTTGATTCTCCGCCACCGGCGAACCGGATCGCCAACCCTTCAAACCTGGTCTTTTCTGAAGATCGTGGTCGGGGGGCTCTTTCTCTTCAAATCGGTAAGCCTCTCGCGCTTGCAGATGGAAATCATGATGAGTTCCAATGCCATGGGAGGCGCGGGCAGTGCCGAGGCTCAGATGATAGGATCGATCACCTCCTATGCCGTTTGGGCGGGCATGGCCTTCGGATTCCTCTGGCTTGCCGCACTTCCCGTCTTTGTCCTAATCTGGTTCAATCGGGCGAAGGTCAAACAGGACATCCGTGCCTGGTGATTGAGGCGGAATTGTTTCCGGAGTCGTCGTCAGGCCACTTCAGATAGGCCGTTCATCATTGGATCGAAAAGCCCGGGCTGAACCTAAATCCGTGTTTCAAGTTTCAAGTTTCAAGTTTCAAGTTTCAGGTTTCACGTTCAAAGTTCTCTAGATCAGAGCGTAACCAGAATATACCAGCACACTTAAAAGGTGAAGGATCCTACGTTCACAACTCGTTGACTTTCTTAACGTGAAACTTTGAACTTTAAACTTGAAACAGGGTTTTAGGCTGAAAAGAGAGGCCCGGCAAATTTAAAAGCCCGTCGGGCCATCGCCACTCACGCTCAAAAGTGCGAATAGAACGCCCTTCCGTCTCCAGGAATCTAAGGCGAGCCCGCTCCCCTTTCCCGCTAGCGGGAAACTCCAGTGAATCCCTGATCAAACACCGCCAACGAGCTGATCACATCGGCTTGCCGCCCCCACCAACCCGCCAAAGATTTTCAGGTGCTTATTCGGCCTTTGGTTTTGCCGCTCCGTCCGCAGGTTTTGCCGCTCCGTCCGCAGGTTTTGCCGCTCCGTCCGCCGGTTTCGCCGCTCCGTCCGCCGGTTTCGCTGCCCCGTCCGCCGGTTTCGCCTCCCTGTCCGCATGCTTCGCCGTGCCCTC
>JAGNMT010000319.1 GCA_017991025.1 Verrucomicrobiales bacterium | reverse complement strand
GATTATTACTCGCCTGCTCTTACACCATCGCACCTAAATCGCGTTCGACGGGTTAAGCTGGCATTAAAAACGGCGCAGGGTTACATCGACCTCGGAGATTACGACCGTGCGGATCGTGAATTCAACAAGGCCCTCAACGACGATCCTTACAACGGTGCGGCTCGTCGCGGGATGGAGGATAATGAGCGGCATAAAATGAATTATTACGACGTCGCTTACGATCATACTCGTTCAAAGATGCTGCGACAGGTCTCCCAGGGATGGGAAACGCCGGTTCCGACCTCACTGGAAGGCGGTCCGGATATCCCGATCCCGGTCGACTCCGCGACGAATGATATTCGTCGGACGGAGGAGAAGTTGAAGAATATCATTATTCCCAGTGTTGAGTTTGCGGATACCACCCTACGTGAAGCTATTGACTTCCTTCAGTCGCGCAGCGTTGAACTGGATGTAACTGAGACGGACCCTGCGAAGAAGGGTGTTAACATTCTTCTGGATGCGGGTGCGGGGGCCGGAGGCGGTGCGGCACCAGCGGCAGCTCCCGCCGCGGCACCTGCGGCCGGCGGAGGGTTCGGCTTTGAAGGAGGTGCCCCCGCTGCGGGTGGCGGTGGTGGAGGGGGCGGTGGCGTCGGCGATACCCGTATTACGCTGCGTCTTTCAAATGTCCCGCTCGCTGAAGCGCTTCGTTACACCACGTCGCTCGCCCAGCTGAAATACAAGGTTGAGGCTTTTGCCGTGAAGGTGGTGCCAATCTCCACCCCTGATGCCGATCTTTTCACCAATGTGTATGTGGTTCCGCCGACTTTTCTTTCGACCGGAGGTGGTGGGGGTGCCGCAGGTGGGGCAGCCGCTGCTGGTGGAGCTGATCCGTTCGCTGATCCCGTAGCTGCTGGAGGCGGCGCCGCTCCCGGAGGTCGTCAGACCGCCAAGCAAATTCTGGAGAGCGCTGGCATTACCTTCGCAGGAGGGGGAAGTGCCATCTACAATGCGTCCACTTCGCAGTTGATCGTGCGTAACACGCAGGACCAGATGGAGTTGGTCGAGGCATACATTGCCTCCATCGTTCAAGGGGTTGAAAAGCAGATCTATATCACTTCGCGATTTGTTGAGATTAGTGAAGAAGATGGCGACGAGCTCGGATTCGATTGGCTTCTCGGCCCTTTTAACTTTGGATCGACACCGAGGGTCTTCGGTGCTGGCGGAACGACAGGGAATCAGCCTGGTACTGGCAACCCGGGGGATTACAGTTTCGTGAATCCGGCGAATCAGCTGCCGGTCGGTTTCAATAACGTCACCGCAGGTAATCGGTCGGGCGGGAACGCTCTTGATGCCAACACGATCGATGGGCTTATTGCCGCCGCTGCGGGAGTGCCAGGCGGTGCCTCGACCATGGCTCCGGCTATTTTCGGGATTGCAGGGGTCTTTACGGATCCTCAGTTTCAGGTCATGATCCGGGCGCTGAGCCAGAAAAAAGGGGTAGACCTCCTCTCGGCTCCTTCGGTCATGGCCCGTAGTGGCCAGCGTGCGAAAATCGAAGTGATTCGAGAGTTTATCTACCCGACCGAGTATGACCCACCGGAGATTCCGAACCAGTTTGGTGGTACCACGACCCTCGGTGGTGGTGGCGGGGCAACAGGCGGTGGTTTCCCGGTGACTCCCGCGACGCCGACAGCGTTTGAAACGCGAAACACGGGTGTGACCCTTGAGGTTGACCCCGTTCTTGGTGCGGATGAATTCACGATCGATCTCAATCTAGCTCCGGAAGTGGTTGAGTTCGATGGATTCATTAACTACGGAAGTCCAATTCTTACATCATCCGTTAACGCTCTCGGTTTGGTTACCCCGGTGGTGGTTACTGAAAACCGCATTGAGATGCCGATCTTCAACACACGGAAGGTCACTACGCAGGTCACGATCTGGGATGGACAGACGGTCGCCTTGGGTGGTCTCATTCGTGAAGACATTCAGGACATTGAGGACAAAATCCCACTTCTGGGCGATTTGCCTGTGGTTGGCCGTCTTTTCCGTTCCAGCGTGGAATTGCACCTGAAGCGCAACCTGACTATTTTTGTTCAGGCTCAGTTGATGGATCCCGCAGGCATGCCGATTCACGGTCGCCTTACGGATGAGCCTCTCCCTGAGCCGGTTCCACGTCCTCCCATCACGACTCCAGCGGCCTTTGCGCCGGGCCCAATCTACCAGAAGTAAGTCTGGCCGATCCGGGTTATATGATGAACTTCAACAGGAACGCGGCTCACTGAGCCGCGTTTTTTGCTTTTGAGAGATTTGTTAACAATTGCCGTCACCGGCGGCGTTGCGTGCGGTAAAACGGCGGTTTGCCGTCAGTTTATAAAGAAATTCCCTCAAGGGAGAGTGATCTTTTTCAGCTGTGATGAGGCCGTCAGAGATCTGCTTGATCGAGTGGAAGTCCGGGATGCCATTGCCGGGATGGGAGCGGCATATGAGCGTGAGTTAGTCGTTGAGGGGAAAATTGACCGGGGGGCACTGCGTGAACTCTTGTTTGAAAATTCTGAATTCCGTGCAAAGGTGGAAGGGGTTTTGCACCCGTTGGTTCTTGAGCGGGCTAACGCGCAAGTGACGTCGTTCTCCGAACTGGTTCGGATTTCGATTGTTGAGGTGCCGCTGCTCTACGAAGTCGAGTTTCCTCTCTTTCGGGATCTTGACTTGGTGGTTGGCTCGTCCGAATCAACTCAGATGAGGCGGCTTTGTATCGATCGGGGTCTCGATCCGGTAGTTGCAAAACGGATCATTAAAGCCCAGGTCCCGATTGAAGAGAAAATACAAAGGGCAAACATTGTGGTATGGAATGACGGCGACAGGGAGTCGCTTGAGTGCCAGACTGATCACCTTATTTTACGCTGTTCTAGAATGTTTAACTGAATGACAGATAACTCCACAATAGATTCGGACGAGGCCAGCCCTGACGCCGATAGAGTCGATCAACCGCCCGTTGTCGTGCCGGAATGGGTCAACGTGAATGCTTTCCAGAAGCGTTCCCTGATTGATCTCCATCAAATTGCGCAAGAACTGGGGTTGCGCGTTGCCGGGGTTCGCTCGAAGCACCAGTTGGTTTTTGAAATTCTGAAGTTCTACGGTAGCCGGGGTACGGTTATGGAAGCCGAAGGCTTCCTGGACTACTCCGGGGATAGCTTCGGTTTTCTGCGTTGGCCTGATTTCAGTTTTGCCTCAAATGCTGATGATGTTTATTTGGCCGTTACTTTTGTGAAGAAGTATGACCTGCGAAGCGGGCAAAAACTGAAGTGTCTCCTCCGGGGGCCCAGGGAGAGAGAGAAATTCCTGTCCGTCGAGACCATCCTCGAAGTGGAGGGGATTCCGGCGGAAGAGTGGAAATCGCCTCCGCTTTTCGATAATCTCACAGCGATGTTTCCATCGAAACGACTGATTATGGAGTCGAGCGCTACCCAGTCGCCGTCGCCCCGGGTCATCGACCTCGTTGCACCGCTCGGGAAAGGGCAAAGGGGATTGATCGTGGCACCTCCCAGAGGTGGAAAGACGATTCTCCTGAAGAGTATTGCGGTCTCAATCCATGAAAATAACCCCGAAGTGGAACTGATCGTGTTGCTTCTTGATGAGCGACCTGAAGAGGTGACCGATTTTCGCGAGACGGTGGCGGCCTCGGTTTACAGTTCCACCTTTGATGAGTCGGCGAATCGGCATATCGAAGTTGCCGACATGGTATTAAATCGAGCGAAGCGTTTGGTGGAGAACGGGAAGGACGTTGTTGTCCTCCTCGATAGTCTTACCCGGCTCGCCCGGGCGCATAACTCAGCCCGGCAGTCAGGGGGCGGTGGTAACGAAGGTGGCGGGTACGGTGGTGGTAATAGCGGCGGAGGTGGGCGTCATAACCGGGGTGGCAGCGGTGGTGGTGGTGGTGGTGGTGGTGGTGGTGGCGGTCCTATCGGGAGTGGCGGCATCTCGCCCAAAGCTCTGGAACGGTCGCGCCGGTTTTTCGGGGCGGCGAGAAATGTGGATGAAGGCGGCAGTCTTACCATTCTGGCGACCTGCCTGATCGAAACGGACAGCCGGATGGATGATGTCATCTTTGAAGAATTCAAAGGAACAGGAAACATGGAGATCACTCTGGATCGGGAAATGGCGGAGTCTCGAATTTTCCCGGCGATTCATCTGTTAAAGAGTGGCACCCGCAAGGATGAACTTCTCTATCACCCTGACGAGTTTGTGAGGATCAATTCGTTGAGGAAGCAGATGGCACAGCGCCCTGCTCCGGAGGCGATGGTGGTGCTGCTTAAGCTCATCAAGTCAACCCGATCCAACGCGGAGCTCCTGCTTCGCGGGATTCAGTGAAGCCTGTGTGATGAGTCAGGCGGTGATTGCTACTCTTGCTTCTGCGTCCGAAACCTACGTGGATCGGATCGAAGATCTTCATGCCTTCTTCGCGAAGGCGGAGGCGATGGGCAACTTTGAGGCGTGTTCCATCGATACCGAGGCGGACAGCATGCATTCCTATGAGACAAAGCTTTGTCTCATTCAATTTTCTATTCCCGGTGCTCTTGCGATTATTGATCCTCTCGCCGTTGGCATACCGGCTCTCACTGACTTCATAAAATTTGTTGATCGCTTCGATGTCGTTTGGATGCACGGCGCGGATTATGATATTTCCCTTTTCAATAGCACGTTTAATTGGGTGCCCAAAACGATTTACGACACTCAGGTGGGTGCCCGTTTCCTCGGGAAAGATAAATTCGGGCTGGCGAATTTGCTGGAGGAAGAGTACGGCGTGAAACTGTCGAAGCAGTCCCAGAAGGCCGACTGGAGTCGCCGGCCGTTGAGCAACAAGATGCTCGAGTATGCTTATAACGATGTCCGATATTTGCTTGATCTCGGAGGGAAATATTTGGACCGCCTCGGCGAAATCGGGCGGCTGGACTGGTTTTATGAAAGCTGCAAAGCGGCGCAGGATTCGGTGCTGACGCGCAGCGGGAAGTCAGAGGATGAAGTCTGGCGAATCTCCGGCTGGGGGAAACTCTCTCCTAAAGGATTGCATTTTCTGAAACATCTCTGGCTTTGGAGAGACGATGAATGTCGCCGTCTCGATCGACCGGCCTTCAAATTTCTCGGAAATCAGGAAATAATGACGATGGCTGAGTCACTTGAGAGCGGGAAGAGTGTGAAC
>JAGNMT010000014.1 GCA_017991025.1 Verrucomicrobiales bacterium | reverse complement strand
TTCACCATCGCCCTGCGTCCGGTGAAGGGCGGCCCGCCACGATCCTTCGCGCCGGGTCAGTTCAACATGCTCTACGCGTTCGGTACGGGCGAGAGCGCCATCTCCATCAGCGGAGCACCGGAGAAAAACGACCTGCTGGTGCACACGATCCGCCGTGTCGGCACAGTGACGAGTGCGCTGGACCGCCTCGCTCCGGGCGATGTTGTCGGATTACGCGGTCCCTTCGGCAGTGCCTGGCCCATGGACGAGGTGGGCGGACGCGATCTGGTCTTTGTCTCCGGTGGCATCGGCCTCGCGCCGCTGCGGCCTGCGATTTTGTATGCGTTAGCCCATCGCTCCGACTACGGGCGCATCGTCATCCTTGCCGGGGCACGCAGTCCGGCGGACGCCATTTTTCTGGATGAACTGCACTCGTGGATGGAGGAGCCGGACACCGTGGTGCAGATCACCGTGGATCGCGCGGCCCCCGGTTGGGATCATCATGTCGGCGTCGTGACCACTCTTATCCCGCGGGCGCAGTTTGATGCCTCGAACGCCGTCGCCATGGTCTGCGGGCCGGAGATCATGATGCGCTTCACCGCTGTGGAGCTGGCGAAAAGCGGGCTGCCCGACGAGCGGGTTTTTGTCACGCTGGAGCGAAACATGAAATGCGCTGTGGGCTTCTGCGGCCACTGCCAGTTCGGCTCCGAGTTCATCTGCCGGGATGGTCCGGTGTTCCGCCACGACCGTATCCGCCACTGGTTTTCCCAACGCGAAATATGAGCACCGCCGCATCACGCCCCAAGCTTGCCGTCTGGAAGTTCGCTTCCTGCGATGGCTGTCAGCTCAGCCTGCTCGACTGCGAGGACGAACTGCTCGCCGTGGCGGAAGCCATCGAGATCGCCAACTTCGCCGAGGCGACCCGCCGCGTCGTGGAGGGACCATACGACCTCTCGCTCGTGGAAGGCTCCATCACCACCGCGCACGATGCCGAGCGCATCCGCGAGGTGCGCGCTCAATCGAAGTATCTTGTTACCATCGGTGCCTGCGCCACCGCCGGCGGCATCCAGGCGTTGCGCAACTGGCAGGACGTGGGCGAGATGGCGTCAGTGGTCTATGCCAAGCCGCAGTATCTCGAAACGCTCGCCACCTCCACACCCATCTCGCATCACGTGCCGGTGGATTTCGAACTGCGGGGCTGCCCGGTAAACAAACACCAGCTCGTCGAGGTCGTGCTGGCCTTTCTCCACCGCCGCAAGCCGCTCGTCTCCGGGCACAGCGTGTGTGTGGAGTGCAAGCTGCGCGGCAATCCCTGCGTGATGGTCGCGCACGGCACACCCTGCCTCGGCCCGGTCACGCAGGCGGGCTGCGGCGCGCTTTGCCCGGCCTACAACCGCGGTTGCTACGGCTGTTTCGGTCCGATGGAAACGCCCAACGTTGGCGCGCTCTCCGCGCAGTGGAGCGCCATGGGCGTGCCGGACCGCGATATCCTGCGGGCGTATCGATCCTACAACGGCTACGCCTCCCCTTTCCGTGAAGAGAGCGACAAACATGAGCACCGACCTGCCCCCACCTCCTAGGAACACCCGCACCATCAAGGTGGACTACCTCGCCCGGGTCGAAGGCGAAGGGGCCATGCATGTGCGCGTGAAGGACGGCCTCGTTGAAGATGTGCAGCTCAAGATCTTCGAGCCGCCGCGCTTCTTCGAGGCATTCCTGCGTGGGCGTCCCTTCCGCGAGGCACCGGACATCACCGCGCGCATCTGCGGCATCTGCCCGGTGGCCTACCAGATGAGTTCCTGCCACGCCATGGAAGACGCCGCCGGGGTGCGTGTGACAGGGCAGCTGCGCGAGCTGCGCCGTCTCCTTTATTGCGGCGAATGGATCGAGAGCCACGGTCTCCATGTCTTCATGCTGCATGCGCCCGATTTCCTCGGCTATCCCAGCGCTATCGAGATGGCGAAGGACCATCGCGAGGTCGTCGAGATGGGGCTGAAGCTGAAAAAGGTTGGCAACGACATCGGCAATGTCCTCGGCGGTCGCGAGGTGCATCCCGTGAACGTGAAGGTCGGCGGTTTTTACAAAGCGCCGCGAAAGCGCGACTTCGCGAAGCTGGCAGAGGATCTGAAATGGGCCGCCGACGCCGCCGAGAAAACGATCCGCTGGACGGCAAACCTGCCCTTTCCCGACTTCGAGCAGGATTATGAGCTGGTCAGCCTTTCGCATCCCGACGAGTATCCGATGAACGAGGGCCGCATCATTTCGAATCGCGGCCTCGACATCGCCATCGCTGACTACGAAGAACACTTCGAGGAGGAGCATATACCTTACACCAACGCGCTGCAATCCGTGCACAAAGGCCACGGAGCCTACTTCGTCGGGCCGATGGCGCGCTTTGCACTGAACTTCGACAAACTCACGCCGCGATGCCGGGCGCTCGCGCGCGAGGTCGGCATGGATCCGGGCTGCCGCAATCCATTCCGCAGCATCATCATCCGCAGTGTCGAGCTGCTCTTTTCGTGCGAGGAGGCACTGCGCGTCATCGACGCCTACGAGCCTCCGGACGCTCCGGCGATCGAGGTGAACGCCGGCGGCGGTACCGGCTTCGGATGCACCGAGGCGCCTCGGGGCCTGCTCTATCACCGCTATCGCGTGGACGAGCAGGGAGACATCCTGGAGGCGAAAATCGTGCCCCCGACCTCGCAAAACCAGAAAACCATCGAGAACGATCTCCGCCAGCTCGTGCCCGGCTTTCTCCACCTCGACGACGAGAAGCTCCAGTGGCAGTGCGAGCAGACCATTCGCAACTACGACCCCTGCATCTCCTGTGCCACGCACTTTCTGAAGATCCATCGCGAGGAGGTCGGCGCATGAGCCGCACCCTCGTCATCGGCGTGGGCAATGCCCTGCGCGGAGATGACGCGGCCGGACTGCACGTGGCCCGGCAGCTCGCGGCCCGCGGTTTCGAAGAAGTGCACGAGTCATCCGGCGAGACCGCCTCGCTAATGGAGCTATGGCAGGGTGCCGCCTGTGTGCTGTTGGCGGATGCCGCGCAATCAGGAGCCGACGCGGGCCTCGTAGCGCGACTGAATGCCTCCAGCCAGCCGCTTCCGGCCGCGTTTTTGCATTGTTCCACGCACGCATTCGGAGTCGCGGAAGCGGTGGAGCTTTCCCGCTCCCTCGGGAGCCTGCCGCCGCAGATGATCGTGTTCGGCATCGAGGGGGCGAACTTCGAACACGGTGCGCCCTTGAGCCCGGAGGTGGAGGCTGGCGTGCGGAAAGCCGTGGAAATGATCGAAGCCGAGTTGAATGGCTGACGCTTCATGCACGAACTCGCGCTCATCAACAACCTGCTCGCCAAAATTGACACGGTGGTGAAATCCCACGGCGGCCGGCGCGCTGTGTCCGTCGAAGTCTGGCTCGGAGCGCTGAGCCATCTTTCGAAGGACCGCTTCGCCGACTACTTCGAGCAATTCTCCCGAGGCACTTCCGCCGAAAACGCGTGGCTGGACATCGAGTTGTCCGACGACATCGACGATCCCGACGCGCAGCAGGTGCTGCTGAGGAACATCGAAGTGGAGGTGGAAGATTCTCCGTGAAGACCGGGCGCGAACGGTATCGGCTTGAAATCTCCGGCACGGTGCAGGGCGTCGGGTTCCGGCCTTTCGTTCATCGCCTCGCGGATGATCTGAAGCTCGCCGGCTGGGCCGGCAACACGCGGTCCGGCCTCATCGTCGAAATGGAAGGCACAGCCGACTCGTGCGCCGACTTTTTGCGCCGGCTGCGCGCCGATGCGCCGCCGCATGCCACGGTGCGGGACATCGCCGCTTCGCGCCTGCCGCTTCAGGGCGGAAATGCCTTCCTCATCCGCGAGTCCATGATCGGGGAAACAAGCGCCACGGGCGAAATCGGGCCCGATCTCGCCCCCTGCGACGCGTGTGTGAGGGAAATCTTCGATCCCGCAAACCGCCGCCACGCTTATCCTTTCACCAACTGTACCCAATGCGGCCCGCGTTACAGCATCGTGCTCGCGCTGCCCTATGATCGCGAGCGCACCACGATGCGCGGCTTTCCGATGTGCCCGGCCTGCCGCGAGGAATACGAATCGCCCACCGATCGCCGCTTTCACGCGCAGCCTAATGCCTGCCCGGACTGCGGGCCGCAGCTCGAGTTCGCCGATGTCTCGGGTCGCGTGCTCGCCACGCGTGAGCACGCGCTTGAGCAAACCGCACGCGCCATCGAATCGGGTCGCATCGTCGCCCTCAAAGGCATCGGCGGCTTTCAACTCCTCGCCGACGCGCGTTCGGTCGAGGCCATCCGCACTCTCCGAGCGCGAAAATATCGGCCTGCCAAACCCCTCGCGCTCATGATGCCAGATCTCGGGTCCGCTCGTGCCCATGTCGAAATTTCGCCGATCGAAGAACGACTGCTCACCTCACCGCAGGCACCCATTGTCATCCTGCGGCGGGCCGGTGCCGATCTGCCGGATCTCATCGCGCCCGGCAATCCGTCGCTCGGCATCATGCTGCCCTCGTCGCCATTGCATCATCTCTTGCTGAGGCGGCTGGGCTTTCCCGTCGTCGCCACCAGCGGCAACGTTTCAGGCGAGCCGCTTTGCACCGACAACGACGAAGCCCTTCATCGGCTCCGCAGCATCGCGGACTTCTTTCTGTTTCACGACCGCCCCATCGCGCGCCCCGTGGACGATTCCGTCGTGCGGATGGCGCTCGGGCGCGAGTTGATGCTGCGCTTCTCCCGCGGTTATGCGCCGGTCAACCTGCCCGGAAACTTCGCACCGGTCCTCGCCCTCGGCGGTGATCAAAAAACCGCGCTGGCTGTCAGCGGACCGTTTGGCATCCGTTGCGGGCAGCACCTCGGCGATCTCGGGTCCGAGGCGGCGCACGAATCCCTTCTCGAACAAGCCCTCGATCTTCCCTCGCTCTGCGGCCTGCAACCCCGCGCCGTGGCCTGCGATTTGCATCCTGGCTATCACAGCACACGACTGGCCGCCGGACTGGGACTGCCCGTCGTGCCCGTGCAGCACCACCACGCCCACATTGCCGCCTGCCTCGCCGAGCATGACGTGTACGACGAAGTCCTCGGTGTCGCCTGGGACGGCACCGGTTACGGGACCGATGGCACGATCTGGGGTGGCGAGTTTTTGCTGGCCACACGATCCGATTTCAGCCGCATCGCTCACCTCCGGCCCTTTCCGCTTCCCGGCGGCGAAAGGGCCATCCGCCAGCCACGCTATGCCGCGCTCGGTTTGCTCCACACAGCGGGCATCCCAGTCATGGAAACGCCGCTCGCGGCCGCATTCACGGCAGAGGAGCTGTCCGTCGCGCACACCCAAATCGAACGCCGCCTCAACACACCGCTCACGACCAGCGCCGGACGCCTGTTTGATGGCGTCGCCGCCCTCCTGGGCCTGAGGTTACAGAGCGAGTTCGAAGGGCAGGCGGCGATGGACGTCGAGTTCGCCGCCGAAATGGCCCCGTCAATGCCCCATCCCTATTCGATGGACTGCGATCCGGGCGACACGATCGACTGGGTGACGATGATACACGAGATGCTTGAAGATCTCAGGAACGCCACTCCCGTCCCGGTCATCGCCGCCCGTTTCATCGCGACCCTCGCGGAGGCCATCCTCCTTGTCGCCCGGGCGGCACGCAAACCGACCGTTGTGCTGAGCGGTGGATGTTTTCAAAACGTGCTCCTGTTGGAAACAACGGTTGCAAGGCTTCTAGGCGAGGGGTTTACTCCCCTCTGGCCTCGCTGCCTCCCTCCGAATGACGGAGGGCTCGCCGTGGGTCAGTCCGTCGTGGCAGCGGCACGGCTTCACGATTCCACTCCATAAAAACCATGTGTCTGGCGATCCCGGGTCAATTGATCGAAGTGATGGAAACGGACGATCCCCTTTTCCGCACCGGCCGCGTTTCCTTCGAGGGGATCGTGAAGGAGATCCAACTCGCCTGCACCCCCGAAGCCCGGCACGGCGACTACGTGCTGGTTCATGTCGGCTTTGCCATCGCGGTGATCGACGAGGCGGAAGCTCGGCGCACGCTGGAGAACTACACGGGCGTAGCCCATCCAACAGACAGTTAAAAGTGGCTTCGTTTCTAAATCCACCGGGAACTCTTTGCGGCTGTTGTTCCCATTGGTGTTGAAGGAAGTCAACTCCCGACAATGATCACTCAGTGAAAAATGAAGGGAACCCCCATCGTCTCAAACGCCTGCTTTTGCTCGGCCATATAGCGGGCGGCAAGTTCGTCGAATTTCCCGGCTGCGCGATAAGCTTCGAGGAAGGCATTCACTTGTCCGTGCAATTCGATGTCCTCCTTGCGGAGTCCAATCGCCCAAGTTTCTTCCCGGATGGGTTTCAGGATAGGCCGTGTCTTATCCTCGTACTTTTTCCAATACTGGTAAATGGAGATCTGGTCGTAAATGAAGGCGTCCGCCTTGCCCTGAACCACTTCCAGCGCACAGGCCGCCGCATCATCGAGTGTGATCAGAGTCATTCCCGGAAGCTCGGCCCGGGCCCACTGATGACCGGTCGTCGCGAGTTTCACCGCGATCTTGTGTGTCCCCGGTTTTAGATCAGCGATGGATTGAAAGGGCGAATCTCTGGCGACGAGCATACAGAGTCCGTTGGTGACGTAGCCGTCGGAAAAGGCGATAATCTTCTCGCGTTCGGGCGTCTTCGTCATTGAGGCAATAATAGCATCGATTTTTCCCGATTGCAGAGCCGGAATAATCCCGTTCCACTCGACATCCCGAATCTCAAGCGGACGCCCCAGCCGCGCGGCCAGATCCTCTGCCATCCTAACACTGATCCCGTCGGGCTTGTTATCCGCACTCCGCATTTCGAAAGGAGGATAAGACAGTTCCATCCCGACGATGAAGGGCCTGGCGACCGCCTCCGCGTTACCCTCCTTCCCTTTCTCCCCGCAGGCGACAAGGAGAAAGGCAGATGCCGGGACAAGCCACCCGAAGAATGATCGTTTCATGAGGACACTTTCACGCCCCCCATCTGAAACTCAAGACGTTTGACTAGGGCGACATTCAATTCGAGCTTAACTGATTTCCCATGCGCGACCTGCTGCAAAAAATCCTCAATGCCTCCGCCCCTGCTGAAGCCGTGACATGGCTCGGTGACACGATCATCGATCAGGAGACGGCTTTCAAGAAACGCCCTTTCTACTATAGCTTCAGCGGCGTTTCCCGTCATTTCGATAAACGCGGAATCGTCGAGGTCACGGACGAACAACTTCTGGCACTTGCGGCACAGGTTCCGGGATTCACGGTGAAGGGTTGGGATCAGTTTCGTCTCGCGCGAGTCATCCTCCTGCTCGTGTTGGGGAAACAGGACAAAGCCATTTTCCTCGAAACGATCGCAGCCCTCCTCAACACCGCCGATCTCCGTGAACAGGCGGCAATCTACTCTGCTTTTCCGCTGCTACCCCACCAGGAGGATCTCGTCGAAGCCGCCGTCGACGGTCTGCGATCCAACATCATCGATATTTTTGACTCGATCGCCCTCCAAAATCCCTTCCCGGCCGCCCGATTTTCGGTTGAAGCCTGGAATCAGATGGTTCTGAAGGCCATCTTCATCAATCGCCCGATTTATAAAATCGAGGGCATCGAGGCCCGCAGCAATGCCGAACTCGCGGCCGCCGTCTCCTACCTCGCTCATGAGCGCTGGGCCGCCGGGCGAAAGCTCTCGCCTGAATCCTGGCGAAATTGTGCCGCCTTCGTCACGGATGGAATCGTATCCGATCTTGAGCATCTCATCAATGAAGGCGATTCCGTCGACCACGAAGCCGCCGCCCTCGTCATCGTGAGGGACGGGACGGAACGGGTACGCCACCTACATGAGAGAATCGAGGCCGAACTCGATGCCATTTCCAGCGGATCACTGAGTTGGGAACGTCTCGGCGAAAAGCTGGAATTCCCCGCGACTCTGAACGGTTCACCCGCAAAATCGTAACCCCTCCCAACCCATGAGATTTTTCGATTCCCACGTCCACATGGTCTCGCGGACCACAGACGACTATCAGCGCATGGCCGCCGCCGGGGTCACTGCGATCGTCGAGCCGTCGTTCTGGCAGGGACAACCGCGCACTGAAGTAGGAACCTTTAAGGACTATTTTAATTCGCTGATCGGCTTCGAACGGTTCCGTGCGAGCCAGTTCGGGATCAAGCACTATTGCACGATCGGCCTCAATCCCAAGGAGGCGAACAACGAGAAACTCGCCGAGGCGGTCATGGAGTTGCTCCCGCTCTACATCTGTAAAGAGGGCGTCGTCGGCATCGGAGAGATCGGTTTCGACGATCAAACCAAGGCCGAGGAAAAATATCTGCGCTGGCAGGCTCAACTGGCCCTTGAGGCCGACCTCCCCATCCAGATTCACACCCCGCACCGTGACAAAAAGGCAGGCACGATCCGGACCATGGACGTGCTTGAGGATGTCGGGGTCGATCCGCGAAAAGTGATCATTGACCACAACAACGAGGAGACCGTCAAGGCGGTGCTCGATCGCGGTTACTGGGCGGCGTTCACCATTTATCCCCACACCAAACTCGGCAATCAGCGCATGGTGGAAGTGATGATGGAATACGGAGCCGAGCGCATCGTTGTCGACAGTGCCGCCGACTGGGGCATCAGCGATCCCCTCGCCGTGCCAAAGACCGCTGCATTGATGAAGGACAGGGGCATCACCCTCGAGCAGATCGAGCAAGTCACCTACTTTAATCCCCTCGCCGCCTACGGGCAAAGCGGTCAGGTCAGCGAAATAGACTGGGAGGGCAGCGAAGGCATCGACCCCGCCGCCCTTTTCGAAGGAAGTACCCTCCTTCGCGGAGGCATGGACGTCGAAACGGCGATGTCGCAGTATTTAATCGAGTAAACAGAGCCGGCCCGCATCGATCATCCCCCGCGAAAACGCTCGGGCACAAAACTCAGGTCGGTTGCCTCAGCGACAGCGAGATCAATCTGGGCCTGAATAACTGCAGGTGAGACGGGTGGTTGATAATCTTTTAATGCCGCCTGAAGCGCCTCCGCCGGACTCGCCGCGCCCGTTTTCAACGAGCGATAGATCTTCACCGCCAGAGCTTCGGCAGCTCCGGGGGTCAGCAGATCGGGGATGCTTTTGCTGACGGATTTCGAGAGATCCGCGTCGAGAATAACACCCCGCCTCTTGGCGAGAGCGCGAATGAGGGCATAACCTTCCTCGGGAGTGGTGGACGGAAAGAGTGGAATCTTCACATCGACACGACCCGGGCGCTTCAAATCGACTTCTACAAGGTCCGGCCGGCTCGTGGCGAGAGCCCAGATCACGCGGCCCCGCTTCCGGGAATCGCTCATCTGCTCAGCCATCATTCCGTAAACGCGGCCCGAGACACCGGAATCGCCTGAATCACCGCTACGCCGGCCGAGAGACTGGTCGGCCTCATCCACGAAGACGATACAGCGGCCAAGCGCATCGAGAAGGCGAAATATTTTTTCGAGATTGCTCTCGGTGCTGCCCACCCATTTATCCCGAAAGTTTTTCATCTTCACGACCGGCACCCCGGCCTCGCCCGCGAGACACTCGACCATATACGTCTTCCCCGTACCTACAGGGCCGCAGAAGAGGTAACCCATCGGCAGGGCAGCAAGATCCCCTGCCCTCCACAGCGCGATGTCCTGCCGAAGCCAGGCTTTGATTGCCTCCTGACCGTGAAGGTCATCCAGTGTGCGGTCGGGTTTCACGAACTCGATGAGTCCTTGAGCGTCCTTCTCCACCAGATCTTTCTTCAGGGCCACGAGATCATTGGGGGCAAGAACCAGGCCGGCATGATCACGCGTCTGCAGGAGCGTTTCGATCGAATGGAGGGTCGCACCTGAGAGCGCCGCCGCGGGTTCAGCCAGATTGGAAGAGAAGGTTTTCAAAGAGGTCGGGTAAAGCCCTGCGAAATATTCCAGCGCCGCTCCGATATCGGTCGTCGAAGGCAGCGGAACGCCAATTCTCGAGGCCTGCGGACTCTGCGAGACAAGTGGGTGCAGGTCGGCGAGACTCTCCACTAGAAGGAACGTCGCACAATGCTGCTCAGCAATAGCGACATCCGAAGCCCAGTCACGCAACTGGCTCGCGATGGCGCTCAATTCATAATTGGCCCCGCCCGGCGAAGGCGGAGCGATGAGACCCGCGTGACGGACAATCACTGCCACACGAGTACGACGCTCAGGCTTGATCCTTGCGAGGTTGGCACAAAAGCGAAGGTAATGTGTCAGGACATGAATTGACTCACGCGGCGCCGTGGGTAGCGCCTTGTCTTTCCACGCGGGCCACTCCGCGAATCGCTCGCCGCCCTTTTCCACCCGCACTCCGTTCCCGAGATCATAACTGAGAACCACGTCAAATCGGGAGAGCAGCGTATCGCGAAGGAACTCATCCAGCGCCGCGAGCCGTCCTTTCGCTTCTGTAGCCGGAACAAAGACAAGATCACCCACATTTCCGTGCAGGATGAACTGGGATGCCGCGCCAGACTCGTAAAGATCAACGACCTCTCTAGCCCAGGCAGGCAGACCACGTTGTGATGTTTCGCTCATGTCTTTGTCTTACTCAGGGGTCATATCGCGCTTCAATTCTGCTGGCGCGGTCTCAACAGGTACACCCGGCATCGCCACTCCGAGTTCGGCGGCAAGGTCAGCCAGAGCGATGTCCTCCATCGCTTCACGCTCGGCCGCCTGCTCCTTAAAACGGGTGGTGTCCAGGCTGTCACGAGCAACGCGGGCGCGGCCTGCGGCCTTCGTATTTTCCTCCTCCACCATTTCGTGGAGACGATTCAGGGTATCGCCCGATCCGCCGATGGAGGTCAGCATCCCGCTGGCCATCTCATTCATCTCGGCCAAAGCCTTGTTCATTTTCAGGCTGTCGAGGTCCTTGCGCAGCCCCTCGATCTTGTCCCGCGCCGTCTTGATCGCGGTATCGCGGGACATGACCAGCTCTTTATAAGTCTTTTCGGCGTCGCCCAGTTGGGATCGATTGTCCTCAAGGTCCCTGCGGACACGCTGGAGCTCCAATGCAACCTCACCGGCGAGGCGTTGATTTCCGGCACGTAAATTGGCAGTGGCCTTGGCCTTGAGTTCCTGCTCCTGCCGCTCCTGGCGTTTTACCTGAGTGATTAGCTTCTCGCAAAGCCCGGCATGGGCCGAGAGCCCCTGATTGAACTGGGCAATCTGCTTCCGCAGGTTCTCCTTTTCATTTTCAAGCAAAGCCTCGGGGTTCTGCTTCTCGAGCCCCGAGATGAAAAGGCCGATGAAGCCCCTGAAGAGATTGGCGATGCGTTTCCACATGGTGAGTGCTGGTTATGTTACGTTGATGATGAACGACAAGCCCGAAAATGTCACTGCGGAGTTGCCGCTCGCTGCGGCAACGAGGCGGAGAGAAGCGGCGGAGCCGAATCATCATCCAGCAACAGCGATACAGAGTCATGGGCAAAGGTCTGCTCGGATGACTGAAGCGACTCGGAAATGCTGTCAATCTGCACACTGAGCCCTGCTGAGTCCCTCATCGTCATCCCGACCTCGCAAAGATGGGTGATCTGCTGTTCGGTTTTATCAATCTCGGCAGTGACCAATTCCAGACTCTCTGCGGCCTTCCGGTAATTCTCAAGACGGTCCCGAATCGTGGCGATGCGCTCGCGGATGGAAGTAGTCAGCCGGCCCTCAGGCATCCCCGTCGCGCTATCCCGCTCTGCGGCCGAGGCGAGTTGCCCCTCGGCGGAGAGTAATTCCGCTTCGATGTCCCCGGGCTGCGTCGTCTTCAAAAAACGCTCCAGACCCGAGCGCTGATGCAGCAGTTTCAGAAAGAGCCATAACATCCGGTCCAGTGATTCGGCACGGAAATCATTCACACCCGAATCACCGTCCTTGGCGTCCATGCTGAAGCGCAGTTCCAGCAGTTCCAGACAGCGGCGATGAAGATGCGCAAAACGGGTCTGATCGTCCGGACTGAGAAAAGACACGAGCTGCTGATACCGGCGCTCCATAACGGCGTCCGCACCTCCATCCGTGGCTACCTGTTTCCCGCGAAGCACCTTCTGAAAACGGGGATTCAGCCCGAGCAATCCCAGGTAGGCCACCTCTGCGGCGGCCAGGAACGGCAGGAATAGACCGGGCACCCCGCTCAGAACCGCAAAGACGATGCCGCCACCAAGCCCGAGGAGATGCCAATGCCAACCAAGGGCACGCTTGAGAGCCTGCCCGACTCCTTCCCCGGAACTGACTGCTTTCTTCGTCACGATACCTTGCTTTCCTTCAAATCCTCCAGTTTGTCCAGCAACGAACGCACCTCTCGCACCGATTCTAGAAAAGTAGGCTCCAACTGCATCTCCTGCGCCGGTCGATCCGGAGGCGCGACAGCGAACTGATGAGCGATAGTGCCCGGTGATGGAGTGAAGATCAATACGCGATCCCCGAGATAAACGGCTTCCGCTATGTCATGCGTGATGAAAAAAACCGTTGCCTCAAGCTCACGCCAGAGCGAGACGAGGAGGTTCTGCATTTTTTGCCGGGTGGACGGATCGAGCGCGCCGAAAGGCTCATCCATGAGAATGATCCTTGGTTGCATGATCAGTGTCCTGGCGATAGCCACCCGCTGGTTCATACCACCGCTGAGTTGATACGGGTATTTGCCGGCGTCCTTCGCCGGGTCGAGCCCCACTTTACTGATCCACTCCCGTGCCCGCTCACGTCGCTCCTTCTCCGGCACCTGCGCGCACTCGAGACCGAAAGCCACATTATCCAACACCGTTCGGTGAGGAAAATTGGCATAGTCTTGAAACACAAATCCGCGATCCGGTCCCGGTGCCGTCACTTGCTTCCCATGCACGAAAACAGTGCCCGATGTGGCCGGAAACTGAGGGCCCAGTCCGGCGATAAGGCGAAGTACCGTGCTCTTGCCACAGCCGCTCGGGCCGAGGATGCCTACAAACTCACCGATGTCCGGCTGATCCTCGACACGAAACGTTACATCCTTAATCGCCGTGAAGGATTTTCGCGTGCCTGCGTCATAGGTTTTCGTCACCTGTTGGAAATCCACCACGGTGGCGCAGTCAGGAGACGACGACGCCACATCCTTCAACTCACAAGGATGATCCACCGGGGCAAGTTCAGGCTTGGCCATTTTTGAGATGAGGGAAAAGGTGTCGCTGCATAGTCATGATCGCCCGGTCGATGCCCCAGGCAAGCACACTAATAATGACAAGACAAAGATAGATATGCTCACGCGGCCCCTGCCTCTGACTAAGAATAATGAGAGATCCCAGTCCATGCCTGGCGTTGATCACCTCGGCCAACATGATATAACCAAACGCGAGGCCGAAGATCAGCCGCAAACTGTTCACAATATCCGGAAGCGCGAGGGGAAAAATCACCTTCCTCAATATCTGGTGCGCCGTGATCGGAAACCAAAGCAAAAAACCCAGCCCGAGGCCCGCCGTAAAACGCAACCAAAATCCACTTGAGAGGATCTCCTTCTGCCACGTCCAGTCAGAACCCTCGCGCAGAAACTGCCATCCACACGCAATCGCCAACCCGTAAATCGCACCCGCGAGAAAGGCCAGCTTCGCCCCCTTTTTCTTCGATCCGTGAGCGCCGAGCGTGTAGGCCGTGTCAATGAAGCGATCCGGAACCGCCTGCACCGACGTGGTGGTATCGAAGAACACAAAAGCCACCGACGAAAGAAAGATAAACATCACCTTTTGCACTTCACCGAGCCCGAACCAGATCAGGGTCAGCGGAATCAATGCCGCGATAGGCACATTTCTCCCAAAAAGATTCAGAGGTTTCAAGAAGGCATTCACCCTCAGATAACTGCCCGCAATCACCCCGAGCGGCACACCAATTGCCACTGAAACGGCAAAGCCCCCCAGTACGCGGGCCATCGAAGTCACCGCACTCAAGGACAGTGAGCGATCAAACCACAGACTTTTAAACGAAGCCAGCGTCGCGCCCGGACTCGGCAGAGTGTAGGCATCTACGATCCGTTCATCCCCTTGCCCTCGAGTGAGAAACCACCAGATAAAAAGAATGATAAGCAGGCTGGCTGCGCCGAAGCCAAGCCCCTCCGCGTAACTCGGCGCGTCCCGAATGATTCGCCACCGGCGCAGCCAAACCCGAACGGGGCTGGTGCCCCCTTGATCTGACGGCGGTTGAGGGTCATTCATAAAAGGGAGGAAAGTTGATCGATGTGCCGACGCTGAGCGGAATCCGTCGTCGTCCCGCATGCCTCACTCCGGATTCTCCAGAGCAATCACCTTGATCTCCACCCGGCGATTTTTCGCATGATTGTCAGGATCTTTATCATCGAATGGCCGCGCCCAGCCAATGCCCTCGGTGCTGAACTGATTCACATTAAATTGCGGAAACTTCTTTACCAACTCCGTCTTTACCGCAGCCGCGCGACTGCTCGCCAGATCCTTCACCATCTGCTCATCCACCCGACCTCGCATGGAGCTATCGGTATGGCCCTCGACGACGATGTTTGCCGCACCGTATTGCCCCGCCAGCTTGCCGACCTCTTCAAGCACCGTGTCAACGGCGGGCTCGTAGAGCTTGGTGACGTCTTTTCCATCCTCTCTTACCGTCACCTCCTTGCGGAGGTCCCAGGAGTTAGGGAAAAAATGCAAAGTCACCACCTTTGTCAGGATCTCAGTGCCCTCGGCCTTAATCGACTGCACCGTCCGGGGAGCGAAGTTTATTTGATACTCGTTGCGGCTGGACTTGAAAGGCTCCTCGCCCTCCAGCTTCTGAATGATCGAGAAATCCATTACCTGATCAAACGGCACCTGCTGTGTGATCCGGTTCATCTTGCGATAAAGAAGATACGCCGTATTCCACGTCCGCTCGAAGTTCGCGGGGTTATTTTGATTCAGGAAAAAATCGCGGTTCTCGGCATAGTTTGTCGAGTGTGCATCTGACAACATGGCCAGTGTGTCACCCTCGGGAATGCTGTAGAGCCCTGCCATGTGTTTGGACGCCGCTTGCTTTCCCTCGTCCGTTTTCATCTTCTCCATTCCCTCAAAGATCCCGCGCACGAGCCCTTCACAGATGTCGGGATGATCCCGGGCAAAGTCACCGCGGGCAAACCACACATCCGCGATCAGCTTGTTTGCCGTCGCAGTGCTCACCAGCATGTGGTTTCCCTCTACCTCGGCGAGATTATAGATATCCGGTGCCCACGAGACACAGGCAGCGATGGTCTTATCACTATTAAACGCTGCCGCCGCCTGGAAGGCATCCTCGGTATAAATGAACTCCACCTCGCCGGGTTGCACTCCGCCATTAACCAGTGCGTTGAGCAGGAAATACTCCGAAGGCGAGTTTTGGGCCAGCACGACTTTCTTTTTCTTCAGATCCGAGATCGTCGGGTTTTTCGGATCACGCGCCGCGCTGCGACGAATCACAATGCCGTCTCCTCCATTGGAAAAATCGACTTGCTGAAAAATGCGAGGCATGATGCGAGTATCCTTTTTCAACTCGTCCATGAACAGAGGCACCATGTCCAGCGTGGCCCAGCCGATGTGAACCTTGCCCGCTGCATACGCATCCCGCATCGCCACCGGGTTATCGATCAGGACCAGCTCCACCTTGAAGGGCTCCCCGCCGGGGGTGGTCCAAACCTTGCCCGCAAGGCCGCCCTCGTTTTGCAAAATGATCGGAGCCCAACCCGCCCAAACATTAAGCGCGAACTTCACCGTACGCGCATTCATCGGCTCGTAACCACTCGTTTGCGCGATGGGTGGCAACTTCTCACTCGGCTTGAAGACATACTCCTTCACGGTCGTGGGCACATTGGCATCCGCCGCTTCCACTCCCTGAGCGCTGCCCAGTTCATCTTTCGTAATCGAAGTCACCCCCTGCGTCGGTGCCTTCGGAAATAACACCCCCCGGAATCCGTAGGCCACGAGGCCGCAAACAACGAGAAGGACAGCGATATAAAATAACGGTTTTGGCTTGGCTTCTTCACTCATATAGGAACCACCGTGATTCATTCATCCCGGGATTGCAAGCCTGACGTCATTACAAGATCACCATGATTTTGTAGCTCCGGACCGGTTCCACCACTATTCGACGACTTATGAAAAAGGTTCTTTCCAGGGCAACCCGTGAGCCTCGCCCACTTCCTGACACGTGATTTCGTGCCGGAAACAATTGATCCCTCCGACCAGTTCGGGAGCGCGGAAACAAGCCGCCTCGAGACCGGCCGTCGCAAGGAGTTGCAGGTAGGGTAAAGTCACGCTGGTGAGCGCCTGTGTCGAAGTCCTCGCAAAGGCCCCCGGCATGTTCGCGACACAGTAGTGAATGACCCCTTCCTCGGTGTAGACGGGATTCTCATGCGTCGTCGCCCGGGTCGTCTCGATGCAGCCTCCCTGATCGACGGCGATATCGACGAGAACCGTTCCCTCTCGCATGAGACTGAGCATTTCCCGGGTGACGAGCTTGGGTGCCTTTGCCCCCGGGACAAGAACGGCCCCGATGAGCAGATCTGTCCGGGGCAGAATTTCGAGCAGGGCTGATTCACTACTGTATAACGTCTTTGCCGCTGGCATCGCGGTGTCGAGCCAGGTCATGCGCTCGCTGCTGACTTCGAGAATCGTCGTGTCGGCCCCGATCCCGGTCGCGACCCCGGCGGCATTCGTCCCGCACGTGCCTCCGCCGAGGATGACGACATTTCCGGGAAGGACTCCCGGCACACCGCCAAGCAACGTTCCCCTTCCGCCGGCATGTTTGGCGAGGTAATAAGCCCCGACCATCACACTCATGCGCCCCGCCACTTCGCTCATGGGCTCGAGAAGGGGCAGGCGCCGTCCAATCTGCACGGTCTCGTAGGCAATGCCCGTCACGCCAGTGGCGACCAGCGCCTCGGTGAGGCGCTTGTCAGCAGCGAGGTGGAGGTAGGTGAATAGAATCTGCCCCTCACGCAATAGCGCGATTTCAGCAGGCTGGGGTTCCTTGACCTTCACAAGGACATTACTGCGTGAAAAAATTTCAGCCGGAGTTTCGACTATCACGGCACCGGCGGTGACATATTCGGAGTCAGGATAGGCTGCGCCGACGCCTGCACCCGTCTCAATGAGAACGTCGACTCCGTGGCGCACCAGTTGACGAACCCCGCCGGGGGTGAGCCCAACCCGATTCTCCTGATTCTTGATTTCTTTCGGACATCCAACGACCACCTTGGCTTCACTCGCAGATCCTTTGTTCATGGTAGTGTCACACTAAGTCGAACCCACCCCTTTCCACAAGAATTAAGCGCTATCGGATGAATCAACCGACCACAAGGCATTACAATATGGTTGATAATTATGGATATTTGTGCTTTAAATACCTCATTAGTTAATAAATCCATAATTTCTGAATTTCCTAATGAAAGCGGTCACCGTCATTCTCGTTCCTCTATTCATGATGATGAGTCTGGCGTTCACGTCCTGTTCAACAGCGAAAAAGAGCAGCGCCAGGGGAGGTTCCACCCCGGGAATACTGGATACCCTCGCCGGCAACAGGGCGGACTCGCCAACTACCCTTGAGTCACTGCAGGCGATTGCCGACTCCCCGTCCGCGATGCTTCCGGCGGATGCGACTAAAAGTGAAAAAGTTACTGAAACGGAAAAGATAAAGCCGCTCCCCGACAAAATCACCGCGAAGACGAAATGGAAAAGTCCGGGCCTCAATCCGGATGAGGTAAACCCCGGGGATATCTTCAGCGAGAGTGCAGGCCCCGTCCTGCACAAGTCACTGAGCCTGGCTGATGAAATGCCACCCGGTGAGCGTCGAACCTTGCTGAATCACTTCACGACAATCACGACCGCAAGAATCCCGATGACCTTTTCCCGAAAGGAGATCGCCGAAATGCAGTCCGGGGCGGGGGCAAACATCCAACTCCCGACGCGCAGTGTCGCGCTCGACTACCGATCCGAGAGCCGCGTCATAGCGCCGGATCGTATTGAGACCCTGCTCGCCCAGTTGAGCCAGGGCGGATCGGGCGGGGTCGTCGAGTCCAAAGAACAACAGACCCGACTGAAGAACCAGCTCGCATCCGTCAGGAAAAAGTTGTTGGCGGGAGAACGGCTCTATATGGTGACTTCGACAACCGAGTCAGAGAGGCTTGCCGCATCCTATCCCGGCGCCCCGGTCGGTGAGAGCGATGTCGATTTGGTTCGAAACGTCATCCAAACCCGCTACCCGCACCTCGACTCTATTCAGGCGGTCAAGAACGATAACTCAATCCTCATCACCGGATCTCCCCGAATACTCTGGGAATTCGAAACCCGGGAGATCAAACTTCAGGGTGACCAAATCGTCATCGATTCGGGATCGGCGCCACGCCTTTGACCGGATTTGACTTCAGCACTTCGAGAGCCGTCACTCCATCCCCAGCTTCTTCAACTTGGGCGAAATTACGATGCGACAGTAGGGGTTCTTATCCTTGTTCAGCACGTAATAGTTCTGGTGATCGTCTTGAGCGACCCAGAATTTTGAAGCGGCGCTGATTTCCGTCACTGCGGGATTGGGATACTTGCGACTCTCATTGAGCTTTTTCATCGATGCCATCGCAATGTTTTTCTGCTCCGGTGAATGGTAAAAGATCACGGAACGATACTGCGGCCCGTGGTCCGCACCCTGTTGGTTGAGCGTGGTCGGATCATGCGCCTGCCAGAACACGTCGAGTATCTCGTCGAGAGAGATCTTTGCCGGATCAAAAGTCACTGAAATCACCTCGGCGTGTCCCGTCGTCGCCGAGCAAACTTCCTCGTAGGTAGGGTTCTCGACATGCCCGCCCATAAATCCAGAGACGACGTCAACAACCCCGTCGAGCCGTTCCATGACCGCTTCCGTGCACCAATAACATCCGCCGCCAAGCGTGATGACTTCTTTTCCAGGGGCTGCTTCTTTTCCTTCTTTCATCGGTTTCTTTTCGTCCAAAGTTACGGTTCCTGCGGGCGCGGGGGTGGCCTCTTTCTTTTCTTTTAAAACCGGGGCCACCGGAGGAACGACCGGTTTCGGTGCCGGTGCCGGTTTCGCAATCTCTACCGCCGCTTCAACCGGTGCCACTTTTTCTACGACCTCCGGCTTCGCAATCTCTACCGTCGCTTTAACCGGTGCCATTTTTCCAACGGCCTCCGGTTTCGCGACATCAGACGGTGCCTGAGCTTCCTGCTGAGAATCACAGGAACTGAGCAGCGCGGCGGCGACCATCGCCATGCAGGAGCGGAGGGACAAATTCAAAGCTGACCGTTTCATGGCAAACCCTGCCCCTGCTTTGAGCCATTCGCAATGCCTTTGCGCAAAACCCGCTTCACCGCATTGCGTGCCCCCTGCGCGAATCCTGACAGGGCCATAATTCGCGGATCATGTCGATTAAGTTCTTTTGAACACATCCAATTGAGGGAAAATGCAACTTTTTTTCACAAACCGCCCAATTTCTTTGACATGTGCCATTATTTGCCTATAAAAATGACATTGTTATTCCAAATTAACGGAATTGAATGGCCAGACCAAAGAACACGACCGAGACCGTCCAGATCACTCTCTCCACCAC
>JAGNMT010000318.1 GCA_017991025.1 Verrucomicrobiales bacterium | reverse complement strand
TCCAGGCACGTCTTTGATCGCGGCATGATCAGGCGCTATCGTTTTCGTCCGGAAAATGGCGGTTTTGTGATTGGCAAAACGCCCGCCCACGACCTGATCGAACTCGGGGATATTTTGAAAGCACCAGCTCGCGCAATGCACCGGAACAAATCCTCCGCCGTTTTCAATGAAGGACTTCAGATTCTCCCAGTGGGCGGGCTCGATTTTCTCATGGTTCGCGTAGAGCAGCACCGCATCGAAGTGTGCGAGGTAGTCCGCATCGGCAAAGGCCGCTTCGGGCGTCGTGACGTAGTCGAACCAGATTGCCTCGCGCCCCAGGGCGTTCACCAGCATCGGGTAGTACAGGTCGGACGGGTGATGGCTGGCCGAGTGTCCGACGAAGAGAACCCTGACCGGACCCTCCGCAGGACGGGCGAACGTTTCCTGCCACGGCGCGGCGGCGCAGAGCAGGGAGAAGAGGATCACGGAAAGTAGCGAGTGGGGTTTCATTGGGGATTTCGGTAAAACTAGCAAAGGATACATGATACGGCGCTGACTCGTCTTGAATTCTCCCGCCGTATTCTATGATGAATCGGCCATCCGACAGACACTTTTCCGCACAATCAGCGATTCCGGAAGATTGCCGCGCTCTCCGGATACAGCTCACTGAAGACCGCCGCGAGGAGCCGGCTCAGGAGCTTTTCCAGCTTCTTCGTCACCCGTTCCGGGTCTGACTGGAGACCGCCCTTCTTCCAGAGGGACTGCCATTCCGCATTGTCCTTTTTCATTTCCGCCTCGACGACCTTCTGCCAGTGAGCGGGGTTGTTGATCGGATCCTGCCATGCGCCGCGACCTCTTCCGAAATGGGAGACCGCGAGATAAAGCATGACAATGGAATTCACCTGATCGACAAAATGCGCTCCAGTCCAGCGCACCATGTTCTGACCGGTCTGGGTGAGGTTATAACCGCGGGCCAGCGCATAGGTCGTTGCCCCGCCGACTAACATGCCAACAATGGCGCCTCCGCCAAGTGTCATGCCTCCCGAGGCAAGATCGGCGCAAAGGCCGCCGAGGAGTCCCGAGCTGACCCCGCCGAGCACCGCCATGACGGATTCCTCGACATCGCGTTTCACAGCGAGGGCTTCACGGGAGGTGCGGGCGAGCTTGGCGGCGGTCTCCCCGGAGAGGCCATTGAGGAGGATGAGGCGGTTGACCGTTTCGGTGGTCTTCTCTGCGAGGCGTTTGTACATTGCGCTCTGGACCCGCTCGAGATCCCGGTCACGTTCGCTCTTTTTGACAAGGTGAATCACTTTTTCGAAGATGCTCCGCTCGGGCAGAAGTTCGACATCGCCGAGGGCAAAGGTGACGAGTCCGGCGATCGCGGATACCGACTCATCAAAAAGGGAGCGGTTGCGTTCGATCCATGCCCGGGTGAGGGCCCGTGCCGTGTTCTGTTTGCCGCCGCTCACGACTTCGGCGGCCCGGGCGAGGATCTGGTGCTCGACTGTCCAGCAGCGGGTGAATGCGTCGAGCGTGGAGACCCTTTTTACGATCGCATGTTTGGCGAGGTGATCGCGCCATTCCTTTTCATTGAGACGGTCCCGTTCCGCATCGGGAGCGCCGGTCTGATTGAGAAAAACAAGGACGGGCTTCCCGATCCACTCGATGATCTCGATCTCGAGATCGACGTAGCCTATGGTCGAGGGCGACTGCGAGGCGTCGACAAGGTAGAGGACGACATCGGCATCGGACTGGACGTTGCGAATCGCCTCCTGGCTGCACCAGAGGGACCTGTCCTGCGTCCGGTCCCAGACCTGATGAAGGATCCAGCCGACGGGATTTCCGCTCGAGCGTAGACGCTTCGCGAGTTTGGCAAGATTCGATCCGAATCCTGGCGTGTCCCAGAGTTTTGCGCTCATGCCCTCCGACTCGATGAGCGGATAGGACTCGGGGATAATCGTGACATGGGCGCTGTCGGCGACTTCACCCACATCCTGTCGCAGCAGTGTCCTTGCAAGCGCTGTCTTGCCCACGTTGGTGTGGGAGATAAGACTGAGAACGATCTCTTTGTCTGACTCTGGAGAGGGCATGGATCAGGGAAGAGCAGGGGATTGGGATGCGGCGGTTTCCGGCGAAAGGATCAGCTCTATTTTTTCCGTTTGAAAGAGCTGTTTCCAGGCTGCCTCGCGTCCTTTGCGGCGGGTTTCGGCATCGGCGAAGGAGAGCGACTTCCGGTCAAAAGCGCTCGTGTCAAAGCAGGCAAATCGAACAGGGTGGGGTGAGGCACTCAAGAGGGTTCGATAGAAGGTGAGATGGGTTTCTTTCTCGGGTGTTGCGGAAAACGTGAAGAGCGGGATGACCTCTTCGTCTTCCGCCGGCAGTGTGAGGGAAAAACTCTCCTCTTCACCGAAGGGCACCGGTGTCTCCCAGCTCACTTCCACGGCGCGGCCGAAATGATCTTCGAGCCGGCGAATCAGCGCGGTTTTGGAGTGGGGGTCAGGCTGGAAGGCGTAAGGGACGAGATGGAGCGGCAGTGCCGCGCCGGTGGAGGTGGAAAGCAGTCTTTCGAAGTAGCGGGGCGAAAACTCCCGGAAGGGCAGCGTGCGGGAAAGGTGCAGGGCGCGTAATCTCCAGAGGCAGGCGAGGAGCGCTCTGGGGAGGAGGACAAATAGGCCCACAGTCAAGGCATACCAGTGGATCCAGCGGGCGGCGTTTTCACCGGAGGCTTCGCCACTCACCGCACTCCAGTGGATCGCATCGAGTTCGGCGGTGCCCGGGAAAACGTCACCACTCAGTGAGACGGCGGGGCCGAGAACAAGCTGGAGGAAAGGACGCAGTTGAGTGCTGTCGGTGAAAAAAGTACTCTCCCAGACGGCGCGGTATTCATTGGCGAGGCCCCTAACATACATGCCGCCAATCGCCGAGGCAGCGAGGATAAAAGCCGCCGCGTGAAGGATCGCTTTGAACCGTGCGGTTGTGACCGGGGCACTCAGGTGGCGCCAGCGCTTTTCAAAGAGGAGGCGGGCCCGCTCGAGAATGGGTGAGCCTCCGCTGCCTTCCGGAGGGTTCTTTACCCGGGATGGCCGGGGCTGAAGGTGGTCGCCGATCCAATCAAACCAGCCTTCCTGCGTGCTTGCCTGGTGACGGCGGAAAAAATGATAGCCTTCCAAAAGGTAGATCGCGAAACTCCAGAAGATGATGCCGAGAAGAGGGAAGGAGAGAATATTGATTCGTTTTTCCGGGCCGAGTTCGTTGGTGAGGAAGCCGGCAACGGCAGCGGTAAGGCCAAGGCCGAGTGCGAGGATTTTGAAAAAATGAGGCGAGGGGACATGATCGGCCCACCGTGCCGCCTCGGGGAAGCGGGCATAGATGCGGCCCAGCAGGGTCCCGGCCCGCATCACGAGAAAGGTGTTCTGCTCTGCGGCGTTGCTTCTTCGCGCGAGAGGAGCACCAGCCCCTGTCGCTGCGTCCCGTTTCTCCTTCCCGGTGAGGACAAGCTCGTCCTCATCGGTTTCCTCGACAGCTTGAGCAGCGAGTATTTTCCGGATGTCGTCGGCGTTCATCGGGGGAGTGGGCTCTTAAATCAAAGCGAGACAGGAAGATCAGTGGTGGCCGTGACCCGGTTCGGGTCCCTTGCATAGCAGTGCGCCATGCCGATGGCGAGTGCGTCGGCAGCATCGGCATCGGGTGTCTCGGTGAGTCCGAGGAGCGCACGCATCATGAACGCGACCTGCTGTTTCGCCGCACCGCCTTTTCCGACGACGGCCTGTTTGACCCGGCGAGGGGCGTATTCGTATATATCCAGGCCGTGTTCGGCGGCGGCGAGGATCGCGGCACCGCGCGCGGCACCCATCGTGATCGCGGTTTTGTAGCTCTGGACATAAATGATGCCTTCAACCGCGCAAACGTCGGGCGAGTATTCACGGATGACCGCCACGATTTGCTCCCGGATCGCGACGAGGCAGCCGGACTGGCGTAAGTCGCGGTGGTTTTTGATCACGCCATAGGCGAGCGCCCGGTACTTCGGCTTTCCTGCCGGAGCGAGCGCTTGTTCAATGACGGCGAAACCGGTGTTCCGCAGCGCCGGATCGATGGCGAGGACACGCACAGTGGGATCTTACACGGTTTTCAACCTCAGTCACCCCCGTTTCGAACGCGGAGCGCCGGAGAAGATCAGTTATCGTAAATGCGGACGTTCGCGTCGCGGCGCAGTTTTTTAAGCCAGCTCTCCAGATTCTTCTGCCGCTTTTCGATGGTGAGGCGACGATCAATCTCCTCTTCCAATTTTTCGTAGCCGGGCGTCGCCTGTCCGACGCGTTCGTCGACTTTCAGGATGCGCCAGAAAGGGCCGTCATCCAGGGGAGCGCTTACCTGGCCCGCGGGGAGGCTATAGGCGACCTGGGTAAGTCCCGCGTTGAGGGTGTCCTTTCCGAGAACTCCCACGTAGCCGCCTTTGACGGCGAAACTGTCTTTCGAATACTCTTTGGCCAGTTCTCCGAAATCCCCGCCGTTACTAAGTTTGGATTTTACGGTATCGACGATCTTTTTCTGCGCATCCTGGCTGCTCGATTCGGTTTGCTTCGGAATCGACATGATTCTCAGTTTGGGCTGGCCCTCGGAGGCGAACTCGCCTTTGATCTGGTCGTATTTCGCTTTTTTTTCCCAGGGAGTGTTCGGTATCACCTCTTCTCCGCCATTTTTGGAACGTAAGGCCTGAATCGCGATCTGATCCCGTTGAACTTCGCGGAACTGGGCGATCGTCATGCCCGTTTTTTGCAGCTCCGCCATGAATTTATCCTTATCTCCCTTGAAGCGCTCACTGATGAAGCGGGTGATCGATTCATCGACAAACTGATCCTTGATCGCCCCTCCGAGTTTTTTGAACTCACTCAGGATGAGGGTGCGGTCGATCAAATCATCGAGGGCGCGTTCCTCCATCAGCCGGATCTCGCGCTCGGCTTCGCCTTTGCTGACCATGCCCTTGTTCCCCATCAGCCATACCTGCACCTGGGTCTGAACGGCCTGATCGACCATGGTCTGGGTGATCGGTTCGCCGTTTACGACGGCCTTCATGCGGTTGAGTTCGACCGGGGCGGCCACTGCGCAAGTGACGGTGAATCCGAGGAATACGGCAGCTGCCCGGAGGGGGCGAAGGAGCGACGGTTTCTGATAGATCATAAAATGGGGGGTCGGGCTGTCAATAT